>NZ_PKHE01000017.1:0-36593 GCF_002847645.1 Falseniella ignava | reverse complement strand
GATAATCCTCCATTGAGATCCCTCCTTAGATTTAATATACACTAAAGTGGGACATTTTCATTTACGGTTACTTGAGACATTATCATTTGTAGATGAGATTCACAACAAAAAGCGTCGAAACCTTTGATTGCTTCGACATCTTTAAAGTGATATAGAAGTGAGTCTTGCGTTCGGCAATTGAACACATTTAAGTTCGAAATAAATCGTCGAGTTGTGACGCCCAATGGATTAAGCAACTTGACTAGTCGGATAGCCTTCCTGATAAAGTACTTTTATTTTTGAACGCTCTTCCATGGTAAGGTGTTTGTAGCTTATAACAGGTCCTCCGTTCTTTTGTTATTAATATTCTATACGAACCTGTTATGTTTTTTTATTTGTCACAATAAAAAATTTTACAAACTATCAGTTATATGTTTCGCATGTAGAAAGAATCAACATAAGATTTATTTATTTTTATCTTTTATTAATTTTTAAATATTTCAACATTGATTGAAAAAGGAGATATCCAATGAACCAAAATATATTCAGAAAGATTATGGCGCTCATCTTAATAATAACCTATCTGCTCTCCGCTCTTAGTAGTGTTGGGTTTGCAAGTGCGCAATACTCTTCTAAGATGTTAGCATTAGATCATTATCCAAACCAAGAGCCTAATTGGGTCTTAACAGTTAATGCCAATGGTTTAGTGGTGGAAGATCAATTTGTAGAACTGACATTTCCGAATAATACTGAAAAAATTAGTGTCGTTAGATTAATCGATAACAATGGAAATTTAATTAAACTTCCAACGACAAATAATTTTGAACAGTATACTCAGAAAGTAAATGAATATCGTCAATATTTAAAAGAGAAGGAACAATATCATTTAGATTTAAAAGATTATAACCATGTTGTAGAAACTTATAAGGCGGCTGTTGCTCAATATGAACAAGCTGTTCAAGATTATCAACTTGAATATGAACAGTATTTACAAGATATAGCGGAATATGAAGCAGCACAGACGACGCAATATGTAGAACCTGTTACGGAAACACCAGGGAACGAAGAATCAGAACAGCTTATTCCAGAATCAACCGTTTCTGGAGGAGGGTCACCAGGAGTATCATTACCACCGGTAGAGCCAGTAGCACCGGTATGGGATGAAAGTATTGTCAATCCAGAAAGTTTGACTCAACCTAAAGATCCTTATGATGTCAATAAAGAAAAAATGTGGCAACTCGCTTATGTAAATAGTGAACAAACAGTTGCTCAAATCTTTGTTCCAGCAATGTTAAATAACACGCAAATATCAATTACGACCAGTGTTTTAAATCATATTCAAGAGAGTTATAAAGTTAAAGCAACTAATTCAGTTTATTCAGGTGGAGCGAGTCAAGATTACACGGTTGAAAAGTTAGTAACTTCAGATACTAACACACTTTATGAACCAAATACTACCATTGAAAATGGTATGCCAACGGAATTAACAACGAAAGTGACAACCGAAGAGACAGAAGATAATCTGATTGAGGACTCAACTGAAAAGATCAATGAAGAATTGACGATGAATGTAGAAGAGACGACTACTCAAACTGAATTATTACAATTAAATCAAGGTATGGAAGTTGAAAAAGATAGTATTATTGAATTTGAAACGTTTATATCAAATTATGATGATTTACCTAACACTATTCGATTTGAATGGATAACGGAGCCTGATACTACCACGATCGGGACTAGTATAGGGGAGTTTAAAGCTCTATATGAAGATGGTACAGAATCCATTTACGAAATTGAATTAACAGTAATTGATCCTACTAATGAGAGTTTATTTTCCAAAATGTCGCGATTTGCCAGTCAATCGGCACCTAGAGCGGTAGATAGTTCAATTACCTTTAAGAATTTAGATTTGAAATCATCTACTCCTCGTGATGGAAGTGAAAATATGGTTTGGCTTACGTCGGGAGACAATGTGGTTGTTTCTGGGACTTATTCTATAGCTAATGATGTTAATCCGGGAGATTATTTTACTTTAAATTTTGGTGAAATGATCCAACCCGGTGCACTAAATGTACCAAGAACAGTTCCGCCGTTATATGCTGCAAATGGTAGTATCATTGCGAATGGTGTTTATGATGAGACCACTAATACAGCTAAATATACATTTACAGACATTGTGTCTATGCTAAAAGATATTACGTGGTCTTTCCAATGGAGATTTACAGAATTATACGCTAATCATAAAGGCGATAAAGTTTTTACACCAGTATCAATAAATTTTGCGGGTGAAACTCATACAGAATTGATGGCATTTGATTATGGTTTGCAAACAAATAAAAGCATTCAAGTTAGCACCATATCAATAAACGGCACAACCAGTCCACCAACCTATACAACTACAATTTATGTTAATCAAACTAAAAATCGTTTGGGACAGGCTACGCTAAGTATTTTTTCAAAAAATATGATAGTAGACCCGAATTCTATTAAGATATATAAAGTTCCGGATACTTATGGTGATTTACCATCTAACTTTAGACCTAATACAACCGGTTGGACTGAGATTTCTAATAATGTAACCAAAATAGAACGAGCTGATGGTGGATATGATATTCAAATGTGGAGACCTAGAACAAAAGGATGGACGACAAATTCGTATCTTAACCAACGTGAACGCTATGTTGTAGTCTTTAATCATCAAGAAGTTCCTGGTTCTACAGAAATTAGTATTGGTGCGCAATTAAATGCAATCGCTGATTATGATAATCCCGGTAATCGTTTCCACTCCAACAGTGTAATTAATGCGTATGTTCCATCAGGAAATAGCTCCACTGGAACCGGGACATATTATTATCCTTTAAATATTAAAAAGTTAGATGAAGCGGGTAATGCGATTAGCTCTTCGCCAGCGACGTTTACTTTATATGGTCATGATAGCACTAATAATACACCAAGCACTGCTATCACCTCCATTTCCACCTTGGGTGGTATTGCGGTCATTAGGGATACCATTAAAGAAAATGGCACTTACTGGTTATTTGAGACGAAGTCACCGATAGGTTATCAATTGAGTGGTTATGGTTACAAAATTCAAGTGAAGAAAAATCCGGCAACCGGACAAGTTTCATTTTTAATCGACCGTTATCAAAGAGTTCCTAACACTACTGGTGGTTTTACCTATACGCAATTACCCAATCCGTATGGTAGTGGTTATGAGTGGCATACACTCGATTTTATTTTTGATGTTAAAAACACAGCTTATAAAACGAGTTTAACCCTTGTTAAAAAAGATTCACTGAATAAGAATGTATTGGCTGGAGCAGAATTTAGATTAACGAAGGAAAATGACACAACCTTTAATCAGACCATTCAATCTGATAAAGATGGTAAAATTCAATTTAACAATTTAACTATTGGTAAATATACTCTACAAGAATCGAAAGCTCCAACGGGTTATAAACTGATTGAAACCCCGATGACCTTTGAAGTGGTAGCGAAACCAGATAATTCTGGATTAACTATAAATTACTTAACCAATAACTTTATAACAGTTGAAGGTACCGAGAATGTGGTGAATAATCAACCGTATACTTATGATTTTAGCCTAATTAAAAAAGCTCAAAATACCCAAACGGTTTTACCCAATGCAGAATTTACCCTAACGAAATCAGGGGAAACCAACTTTAAACAAGTCGTTATCTCAGGAGCCGATGGTAGTATTAATTTCAATGGGTTAACGGTGGGGTCCTATACTTTAACAGAAACGAAAGCGCCGAGTGGCTATGAAATGCCCGCTCAATCAATGACCTTCGACATCGCAGTAAAATCAGATGGTACAGGGTTAGAAATGAAAAATGTTGCCAACACTTTAATAGTAACGGAGAATTCGCAAGCGATTATCTATAATAAACCACTCACTTACGATTTGAGCTTCATGAAGAGAGATAAGGGCAGCTTAAACTTATTGGCCAATGCAGAATTTACACTAACAAAAACAAATGATGCAAGCTTCAAGCAAGTGGTGACCACTGATAGTACAGGTCTAGTGAAATTCTCAGGTTTACTAGTTGGTACTTACCAGTTAACTGAGACGAAATCTCCTTCGGGTTACAAACGTATTGAATCGCCGATGACCTTTGAGTTAATAGTCAGTGCGGATGGTAAGTCACTTGAAATGACAAATATTCAAAATCCAATGGTAAATGCCGAGGGCAATGTCTTGAATGAAAAGTTAGTTGGTGAAATCACTTTAGTTAAAGTTGACGGCTCTAAAACCATCACCGATCAAAATCGTTTAAATGGTGCTCAATTCCAAGTTGTTTCGATTAATAATTTAGGGATGGAAACAACGGATTTTAATCAGACCGTTGACATTACTACCAATGGACAAATTACCATCCCAAATTTACCTTTAGGTAGATATCGCATAAAAGAAATTAAAGCACCGAATGATTATCAATTATTAAGCAAACCATTTGAAATTGAAGTCGTTTATAATGAAGTGACTAAGCGAGTAGAGAGCAAATTACTCTCGGGCAATACTATTTTTGTTGAAAAAGATTCAGAACAGCTAAATCAGTATTACGTTAAAAATTATCTCCCAACAAAGATTCCTAATACAGGTGGTTCAGGAATACTCCTTTATACGACTGTTGGTTTATTACTCGTGGTAACCTCGATTGCATCGGGGTACCTCTATCTAAATAAAACTGAAAGGGGAGATTAATTTCAGGCTGAGTTCAAGTTGCAATGTTTCAATGAGGTTTAAAAAGAAAGAGGTTTAAATATGAAGAAAAAACACAACTTATTCAAAATGTTATTTTTAGTTTTAACATTAGTGATGAATACTTTTACACCAATCGTCGCCAATGCACAAACGGCGACAAGCACAACCGTTGTTAATATTACAAAAGTTGTGTCAGATACACAGTTAGCAGAATCTGAACATGACGGGTCACAATTAGATATCCAAGAAAAATTTGGCGCAGGCGCTTCTTATATCAATGGGGCTCGATTTGATATTTATTCGATCTCACAAGATGAATATAAAGCTTGGGTAGATAGTAAAACGCCACCGACACCTACAACATTAGTGGAAACTGTAACTACAGCTGGCGCAGGTTTAGCAAACTTATCATTAGAGGATGGTTATTACTGGATTACTGAAAACCGCGAGGTAGCAGCTACTTTAGGGGTAGAAGGCTATGTGGCGACTGATTTTGCTTTAGGTTTGCCTTTAATGAACGAAGACGGAACTCGTCGAGAAGAAGTGTACTTATATCCAAAGAATACTACTTCTTCAAGTATTGACAAAACTGTTACCAATTTAGAAGCTAAAAGTGACGGATTTGCGGTTGGGGATACGATTACTTACTGGATTCAAGCAAAAATTCCAGCAGGGGAATTAACAAGCTTTACTTTTACCGATACTTTATCAGCAGGGTTAGCTTTTGCAGATCCAATCAATGTTCAAGCTTTTATTGCAGAAACAGGTACAAAGGATGTGGCAACTGTTCAAGGTGGAACACCTGTTACGCCTACTTCTTCAGTTAATGGACAAACAGCCACCTTTGACGTAACTAGTCAAATCGATACTTTAAAAGCGAATGCTGGTAAAACCGTATACTTACGTTACGACGCAGTGATTACGAAAGATGCTGAGATAGCGACTAATTTACCAAACGATGCAAAACTAACATATAAACGTGAGGGTTCAAGTGAAATAACAAAAGAAGTAGAAAATGACCCTGTTGTTTATACAGGGGGTAAAAAATTCAAAAAACAAGACCCAGTTGCTAAAAAACCTTTAGAAGGTGCTGAATTTGTCATCAAAAATACTGAAGGTAAATTCATGTTACAAGATGAAAATGGAAAAATTACATGGGTAGATGACCAAGATTCAGCAACTAAATTAACGTCGTCAAAAGATGGTACTTTCGAAGTAAAAGGTCTCGACTTCGGCGCGACATCACAAACATTAGATGCAGCATCAATGACGTATTATATCATTGAGACGAAAGCGCCAGAGGGCTATGTGATTCCAGCAGAATTAAAAGAGGGTCTAAAATTCACTGTTAACCAAAATTCATATAACGAAAATGAAGTTGAACTACATGCAGAGCCTACAGGTTCAGTTATCAATAACAATAGCCAACCGAACATTCCAAATACCGGTGGTATTGGTTCTGTTATCTTCGTAGTGATTGGTTTAATTGTGATGGTATTAGCAGCTTTAGGATACAAAAAATTTGCTTAATTAAAGTAGCGTAGTAAAAGAAACAGAAGCGATTTTATTTTCGCTTCCTTCCTTAAATTGACAAACCATTTGTCGATTTAAGAAAGGAAAGGTTATGAAGGAAGAAAAAGGAGGGGTTGGATGAAACATTTATTTAGAGGAACCTTATGGCTAACTATGCTATGGATGATTATTTCATGGGTAAGTTTGCTTCAGGTTAACGCTGCTGAAAGTTATCAATTAATCATTCACGACAGTGATAATCCAATAGCGGATATTCATTATACATTATGGCAAGTCGAGGATTTATCCTATCTAGAACAAGAAGAAAAAATGAATAATTTTAGCATAGCTGAATTAGATGCATTATTTCCAACGCATTACGATACTGATAAGACTGATAATCAAGGCTATACCGAGATTACACTTCCAGCAGGCATTTATTATGTCCGGGCATTATCAAAAAATCAATTTAACAAAAATATCCAACCTTTTTTTGCTGAATTAACAAGTAACCATCAACGTATCAATCCTAAAAGTACTCAAATGAATGGAGCACTAAAAATTATAAAGCAAGATCAAGCAGGAAAAACTTTAGCGGATGTAGAATTTGAACTTTATTATCAAAATGGACTGACTCCTCTTTTATTCAATGAGGGAAAATTCACTACTGATGGAAAAGGTTCTTCACTTTTACGAACAGATGAAAAAGGAGAAATTTACCTTGAACAACTCCCAGCAGGTCAGTATGAACTGAAAGAAATAAAACCACTAACCGGGTATCGTCCGCTAACAGCTACCATCAAAGTTACTGTAAATAGTTTAGAAACAACCGAACTAGTTGTCTACAATGAAGCTGTAGAGTTAGGTGGGTATCATTTTAAAAAAGTAGATGCTGAAGATTCAACACTTGGACTAGCAGGAGCTGTCTTTGAAGTTCAACATTGGGTTAACAATGAATATCAAACGTATCGTGTCGATTCAAAGCCTTACATGATACAGTCAGCAGAGAATGGATATTTCGAGGTGCAAAATTTACCTTATGGCAAGTATCAGTTAGTCGAAATTCAAGCACCCGTTTTAGATGGTGCGAGTTATCATTTGTCAACGGAACCTACTCCCTTTGAAATAACGGCTGAAAGTTTTTATAACGGAACTGTAATGGTCATCTTAAATCATCGTGAATCAAATAAACCTAATCTTCCATCAGTACCAAACAAAGACTTACCATCTACAGGCGAAGCGACAACCTTACCTTTTTCGATAATAGCGATATTTATTTTAGGTATAGGTTACTTATTAGTACGTATGAAAGGAAAATAATTCATTGAGCAAATCGGTAAAATCAAAAAAGAAGAAAAATCCTTTCGTCTTATTCATATTTGTTTTGTTATTTCTTATTGGAGCAAGTGTCTTAGCTTTCCCTTTTGTTAGTCAGTACCTATACTATCAAGCATCTCAAGTAGAAGTGAATTATTTTGAAAAAGAAGCTGAAAAATTAACAGACGAAGAAATAGAACGGCGTATTTATTTGGCAAATGCCTTTAATGCTGGTTTATATTATGGAAAAAGCGAAGGGCTAACCCAAGTGGAAGATCCTTATAGCCAAGAAGAAATAGCTGCGGGACGAAAGGAATATGCTTCTATGTTGGAAATTCATGAACAAATTGGGAACTTGTCCATCCCAAAAATTTCGGAAGAATTGCCTGTTTTTGCTGGCACTTCTGAAACAGTTCTTCAAAAAGGAGTAGGCCATTTAGAAGGCTCTTCTTTACCAGTCGGAGGCAATAATACTCATGCTGTATTGACTGCGCATCGAGGCTTACCAAATGCGCGTCTCTTTACTGATTTAGATAAACTGGCAGAAGGGGATTATTTCTATTATAAAAATGTTAAAGAAACCATTGCATACCAAGTCGATAAGATTTCAGTCATTGAACCTACTGAAGTCGATCAATTGAAGATAGAACCCGGTCATGATTATATGACGCTCTTAACCTGTACACCTTATATGATAAACTCACATCGATTGTTAGTGCGTGGTCATCGAGTGCCTTATGACCAGGCTATCGCTGAAAAACAAGTTCAAGAACATCGAATTAATAATAGATATCGAATACTATTTTATATGACTCTAGGTATCCTCACTATTGTGTTACTTCTCAATTTATTAGGCTTTTTAAGCCGAAGGAAAAGAAATAAGCTAAACTAAAATGTCTCTTTGACAAATAGAGTTGATAAAGAGCCGATACAAAAACCGAGCACCTCCACGCTAAAGATAGGGTGAAGTGGCTCGGTTTTGTTTATTATACTTTGTTTGGACTCGCAGTGAAAATATGTTACTAATCATTTAGATCGTTAGGCGTATTTGAAGGTAAAGAGTGCTGATGAAATAGCAGAATTAAAATTACAAATTAATGAATTATATCGATTATTGTTGAGCTCAATTGACGACATCGAAGTGAAAAATAAAGAAATCATCAAACTTGAACAGATAAAGTATGATTTTTTAAGAGGTTCGTCGCATGAATTCAAGACACCATTATCGCGAATGAAAATAATCTTAGAAAACATGAAATATAATATTGGTAAATATAAGAATCGTGATTTGTATATTGATAAATGCTTGGATATTACCAATGAATTAACGTATAACATTTCACAAATTTTAACTTTTTCATCTTTAGAATATTTAAAGGATGATGAGGAATGGGTCACCATTCAATCGGTGTTAGATGCGGTCTTAGTAAAATATGATGAATTAGCCATGCGCAATCATTTGACCTTTGACAATACCGTTCAATCAGAACAACTATTAATTGGTAAAAAAGCACTCAATTTGGTCTTGTCCAATTTAATTAGTAATGCGGTCAAATATTCAGAACCTAATACTGTCATCGCGATTGACGTTAAAAACGACTGGTTGTGTGTCGTCAATGTGACGCATTCTGAAGTTAACTTAAAACCGTTAATGGACATCAAATTTGATTTGAATAAAGAAGATAGTCATTGTTTAGGATTATATATCATCAAAACGTTACTCAAAAATTATGGGATTGACTATGCAGTCGAAAATAATGAACGAACGTTTGTCTTTAAAATCAAATTAAGTCCAGAATAATTAATTTTTTGTTGAATTGCAATAAATATTGCAATTCATCGAACATAAAGATAGGGCTGATGAAAAAATATTTTTCATCAGCCCTATTTATCATAGAACAGCCTTAAATTATTTTATTAGTTGTTATTCAACCAGTTGATGGCGCTCGTTGCAAAGATACCAACACCGTCGGTCATCGCATCTTCGTTAAATTGAATACGAGGATCATGGTGGTTGCGGTCATTGCCTTCTACTTTCGTATGAAGCATAAAGAAGGTAGCTGGAACACGTTCCGCTACAAAGGCAAAGTCTTCGCTTGCCATAATTTGTATATCCGGAACGATCGTCAATTGATCATTAGCTTCACGAATATATTCAACCAATTCGTGGGTTAATTCTGGATTAGACATTAAGCTTGGAACGCCTGCAACATACTCTAATTCAATTTGCGTACGCGTTGCCTTCGCAATCGATTCAAGAATGATATCAATTCGTTCTTTGATTGTTTGACGAATTTCTGGATTATATGTTCGGAAAGTTCCTTGTAATACGGTTGTCTCTGGAATAATATTCGCATTTGTACCGCCTGCTAATTGACCGAAGGTCAAGGTTGCGATATCTTGTGCGGGTACTTCACGGGCAATTAAGTCATTGAATGATTGGTAAATCTTAACGGCAGCATCTAAAGAATCAATGGCTAAGTGTGGGTATGCACCATGACCGCCACGTCCGGTTACGGTAATTTTAAAGTTATCAGATGATGTTGTGACATATCCTTCATTATAAGAGAAACCATGTGGGACATCATCTTGTGAAGTATGTAGTCCAATGGCCACATCTACTTTTGGATCTTCTAAAATACCATTTTCAATCATCATGTACGAACCTTTGAAGATTTCCTCGGCAGGTTGGAACATAAACTTAACCGAACCTTTAAAGTCAGCTCGATGTGCTAGAAGGAGTTCCACAGTACCAAGTGCAATCGCAGTATGCATATCGTGACCGCACGCATGTGCTTTATCTCCGGTAGCTGAGAATGGTAAGCCCGATTCTTCCTTCATCGGTAGAGCGTCCATATCGGCACGAATTAAGAGACACTTCCCTGGGCCTTTTTCACCTTCAATTAAGACACTCAATCCTGATTCGCCATATTCTTTGACAGTTAACCCGAGCTCCTCTAGTTTACCTTTTACAAACGCTTTAGTCTCAGGTAATTCCAGACCTACTTCTGGAATTTGGTGAAGATGGCGTCGATTTTCGATCATTTTATCTTTAAGCTGAAGTGCTTCTTGGAAATAATTTGTCATTTCGATTGGACCTCTTTCTATATATTTTCTTTTAGTCTAACGGTTGATTTTTAGCAATTTGATGACGTTGTGCAAATTTAGCAGCAACGAACGGTGTTAAGATACTTGTAATAATAACTCCCATCGCAATCTGCGCCGTTGCTGTAGGTGCATAGGCAGCTACTTCTGGGAATAATTCCGCTAAGATCAATGGGAATGGCACAGAGGCACCGGCAATCGACGTAATCCCAAAGGTGGAGATACCGTCTTCTTTTAGAACGTAACGTTCGAACAAATAAATAATTGGGAACATTGCTAAGTAATATAATACAGTCAATAGAATACCACTGATGCCCGACTGAACGGCTGCAATTAGGTTAATACTTGAACCGAAGATCCATCCCATAATTGGAGTTAACGGAACGACCATTGGCGAGAATAGTTTCGCCATATCACGGTCTAAGTTACCAATTAGAATCCCTAAAATCGTTGGGATTAAAGCAGATAATAAGCTAATCCAGTCAAAGTTTGAAGCAGAGGCAATACTAAAGACTAACATTGGGAATGCAGGTGTAAGTAGAATTCCAGTTAAAGCGAAAGCCCCACGATCTTCTTCCGTCCCATAATCACTAATTAAAGCTAAGTAAATAGAAGGGTTTAATGACGTAATCGCCACGGCAAAAGCAAGGGATGAAATGCCTAAGACACCGACAGGCCCAAATAGATTACTAAATAAGAAACTTAAGCCAAAGCAAAGTGCGATTTTGAGTAAGAGCATACTTCCTTGTTTTCGTAGAACATGTTTTAACGTTGATAAGTCCAATAAGGTTGATGAACAAAAACAAATTAATGCCACAATAAAGTTTGTCCCCTTAGGCGTTAAGAAGGCTTCCGTCATCCCTCCGATACGGAATAAGCCAGGCGCAAAGGTCGCAACTAATGCACTAATAAACATTGGAACAAGTAATAATCCACCCGGGATTTTCTTCATAAATTTTAACATTTTTAATTTTCCTTTCAGATATTTTAATAATGATAATTATATCAGAATGGAAACGGAACACAAATAAAATATTTAAGACAATGTGCCTTAGACTCGTCTCTTAAACAGACTTTTTTAAATAGTTAGAGAGTGTAGAATCCCAGTTACTATATAATCGATTTCTTTGTCAATCTTATCACCTTACGATACACTTATTGTAAGCTAAAAATACAATAAATAGAAATGAGTTGACTTATCGATGGAACCATTATTAGGAATACACCATGTTACTGCCATAACAAGTGATGCTGAGATGATTTACGACTTCTTTACACGGGTTCTAGGAATGCGTCTTGTGAAGAAGACGGTCAATCAAGATGATATACATACTTATCATTTATTCTTCGCGGATGATTGTGGAAACCCAGGGACAGATATGACCTTTTTCGATTTTCCGGGAATTCCACAAGGAACGCATGGAACCAATGAGCTACATCGCACCTCTTTCCGAGTCCCTTCGGACGAAGCACTTGAATATTATCAAAAGCGCTTTGAAGAGTTTGGTGTCGAGCACGATGCGATTACTGAATGGTTTGGTCGCAAAGTTTTGAATTTTGAAGATGCTGATGATCAGCTATACATGTTAATATCTGACGAAAATGATCAAGGGGTAGCCCCAGGTACACCTTGGAAACATGGACCCATTCCTGAGGAATATGCGATTTATGGCTTAGGACCTGCAATTATTAAAGTCGCTCCTTTTGAACAGTTTATGCAAGTTTTCAAAGGGGTCTATCTCTTCGAAGAGGTAATGACTGAAGGCGATGCGCATTGGTTAGAGACGGGAGAAGGTGGAAATGGTGGGGCAGTTATTGTAATAGAAGATACCGAAAGCCCACAAGGTACTCAAGGATATGGTACGATTCATCATATTGCCTTTCGTGTGAAAGATCACGAACACCTCGCTGAATGGCAAGATCGTCTGAATCATTTGGCGGTAACTTCATCAGGCCTTGTCGATCGTTTCTTCTTTGAATCGTTGTATACCATTATTATGCAACCTTTATTATTTGAATTAGCGACAGACGGGCCAGGATTTTTAGGTGATGAAGATTATGAGTCACTGGGCGAATCTTTATCGCTGCCTCCATTTTTAGAGCCGAATCGCGAAGAAATTGAAGCGACCGTACGTCAAATTGATACCATTCCAGACTATAAGAAGTAGGTTAAACCGATTATACTCCAATAAAAAAGTTAGAGCTAACCTTTCAAGCGAAAGATTAGCTCTATTTTTTTATGATAAGGAATAATCCAGTTCTGGCCCGACAGGGACAATGCCATTCGGATTGATGGTTGGGTGACTGCCGTAGTAATGGTGCTGGATATGATCCATATTGACTGTCTCGGCAATTCCTTCTAAATTATAAATCATCCGTGTGAAGTACCAAAGATTTGGATAATCGACTAACGGTCGAATATTACACTTGAAATGTCCGAAATAGACGGGATCAAAACGAATTAAGGTCGTCCATAAACGAATATCTGCTTCTGTTAATTGATCGCCAACTAAATAAGTACGATCTTCGAGGTGCAATTCTAACTTATCCAGTGTCTCAAAGAGACGAGTGACTTCTTTTTCATAGACAGATTGTTCGGTTGCAAAGCCTGCTTTATAAACCCCATTATTGACATTGTCATACACTAACTCATTCATTTTATCAATTTCTTCTAACCATTCTTCAGGTGAGTAATTACCGGGTTTGGCGCCAATTTCGTCAAACGCTGAATTTAACATGCGCATAATTTCTGAGGATTCGTTATTCACAATCGTCTCGGTTTGTTTATCCCATAATACAGGAACCGTAACACGACCTGAATAATTTGAATCTGCGGCTAAGTAGACTTCGTATAGATACTTTGCGTGATGAATCGGGTCATCAATCACACCAGGATAGTCCTCGAATGTCCAACCTTTTTCTAACATATAGGGGTTGACGAAAGATACAGAGATAAAGTCCTCTAGTCCCTTCAGATGCCGCATAATCAATGTGCGATGTGCCCACGGACAGGCGTAACTTAAATATAAATGATAGCGGCCTTTTTCGGCTTTAAACCCAGCCTCACCCGTAGGCCCGGCGCTACCGTCGGTAGTCACCCAATGACGGAATTGCGAATCCGTTCGGATAAAGCGGCCACCGGTACTTTTCGTATCATACCATTCATCATGCCACACACCATCAACTAAGAGCCTCATAAAAATCATCCTTTCATCTTATTGCTTAAATCTTATCACAATCGTTACGAATTCGCTGTTAATAAGGGTTTGTCTTGAGGGTGACAGGACTTATCGGATCATTCGGCGAGCATTAAATACGGCGATCAATGCGACACCTACATCTGCAAAGACGGCGAGCCACATACTGGTGAGGCCAAGGGCTCCTAAGATTAAAAATAATAGTTTAACACCGAGTGCAAATAGGATATTTTGATAAGCAATCCGCTTTGATTTTTGTGAGATTTGAATAGCTTGGGCTAATTTACTAGGTTCATCCGTCATTAAGACGATATCGGCTGCTTCAATGGCAGCATCGGATCCGAGTGCCCCCATCGCAACCCCTAGGTCTGCTCGTGCGAGAACGGGCGCGTCGTTAATACCATCTCCGACAAAAGCCACCTTATGATCTATAGGTAAATCTTTTGAGATTTGCTCCATAAGAAGGACTTTATCCTCAGGCAGGAGTTGGGCATAGTATCGATCTAACTCGAGTGTTTTGGCTGTGGACTGGGCTGTTTGTTCATTATCACCAGTTAACATGATACATTGGTCGATCCCAAGCGTACGAAGTTGGTCAATAGCGGTGATGCTATCGGGTTTTAGTGCGTCATCAATGACAATAACACCCAGTGACTGACCTTGGTATGCCACATAGACTTTCGTACCAGAATCATTGCAAGGATTGAATGAGACACCCGCCTCTTCGAGTAACGTAGCATTACCGACCAACAGCGAATGTCCTTGATACTGTACTCGTAGACCCTTTCCAGCAACCTCTTCGATTTGATCTAATGAAACTGAAGCGACCTCTTGGTGGTATGCTTGACGAATAGATTCAGCAATAGGATGGTTAGAGTGCTGCTCTGCAATGGCCGCTAATTCGAGCAACTGCTCTTCCGAAATCCCTTCCACAGGTATGAGATGGCGAACTTGGAATTGTCCTGCCGTTAAAGTTCCTGTCTTATCGAAGACGACTGTCCTAACTTGGCTCAATGCTTCTAAGTAGTTGCCACCTTTGACTAGAACTCCTTGTTTTGAGGCGGCACCAATTCCACCATAAAATGTTAATGGAATCGAGATAACTAAAGCACATGGACAAGAGATAACTAAGAAAGTACAAGCGCGTCTTAACCATTCGCTCCAGTCTTGTTGTAAGAAGAGTGGAGGTATAACAGCTAAGAATAAAGCGACAAAGACGACGATTGGGGTATAGTATTTTGAGAATTTTGTCATTAAACGCTCAGTAGGTGCTTTACGATTGGCTGCATGTTCGACAAGCTCAATAATCTTTCGGACGGTCGAATCTTGATAAAGTTCGGTGACACGAATACGCAGAAGACCCGTTTGATTAATGCAACCTGATAGTGCGGTGTCCCCCGGTGTTAATCGTGTTAGACGTGATTCACCCGTCAGTGCGCTCGTATCGACTTGCGATTCACCTTCAATCACCTCACCATCTAAGGGGATTTTCTCACCAGGACGTACTTGGAGTATTTCGCCGATTTGAACATTTTCAGGCGAAATCTCGATGGTGCCTGATGATCTTTCAACGCGTGCGATGGTAGGTTGAATATCCATCAGCGCTGTAATCGATGCACGAGATTGATCGACGGCTGCATCTTGAAAGTATTCGCCAACCTTATAAAAAACCATGACTGCGACGGCTTCAACATATTCTCCAATCGCAAAGGCACCCAGCGTTGCCACCGCCATTAAGAAGTGTTCATCAAACCAAACACCGCGCGTAATATTTTTTAACGCCGCAGTAATCACATCTAACCCTGCGATAAGGTAAGCCATCAATAGTAAAATAAAAGTCAGGCGAGAGAAACCGGGTGCTTTGTATAGTAAAAACACGCCGATAGCGAGTAATAAAGATGCACTAATAATTTGAATGAGTTTATTTTTTTGTTGGGGTTCGAGTGACTCTAGCGAATCTTGAGACTGTGGCTCGATATAGACGGTAACGTCCGGTTCGTAACTCAATACAATCTGTTGAATCTCTTTGAGATGGTCTTGAGTCGGTGTTTCGCTTGTTTGAAGGGTTATTTCTTGTGTAGCAATATTTACGCTTGCTGTTTGGATCCAAGCCAATTGATTGATGGCTTGTTCAATCTTTCCAGCACAATTTGGACAGTTCAATCCAGTGGTTTTAATAGTTCGGTGCATAAGCAATCTCCTTATCATTTTGACTCCTTGGTCTATCACTTCTATCTTAGACGCTAATAGTGAATATATCAATAAATTGAATTTAATCGATCATATTAATTCAATTTTCCTTAAAATTAGTTTAGATTATGTAACAAAGTCTTAAGTAATCGTATGTTTTAAGGTATAATAAATAGCGTATTGACAGCTAAAGTTAATGCGAATGGTAATCTAAATCATGAGAAGAGGGATAGTATGAATGAGCGATTAGTAGGAACGGTTGTATACGGTGTTCGAGCCCCAATTATTAATCAAGGGGATGATATTGCAAAAATCTCAGCAGATTGTATCTTGAAATGTCATGAGGCAGGTGTCTTTGAAGTTAGAGATCGGGATGTCTTTACCTTAACAGAATCCGTCGTAGCACGTGCGCAAGGTAACTATATTTCAGTAGATGACATTCGTCGAGATGCTCAACATAAATTTAACCAAGGTGAAAAGATTGAGCACCTTGGTGTGGTATTTCCAATCTTAAGTCGTAACCGATTCTCAATGATTTTGAAAGGCTTAGCACAAGCCTCTAAGAAAGTCACCGTTCAATTATCATATCCAAGTGATGAAGTCGGTAATCATATTATTACGCCGGAAGAATTAGCCGAGAAAGGGGTTAATCCTTATACCGATGTTTTTACGTATGACGAATGGATTGAGTTATTTGGACATAATGAGCATCAATTTACTGGAATTAACTATTTGGACTATTACTCTGAGATTGTGACTGGGGAAGGGGCCGAAGTTGAGATTATTTTAGCTAATCAAGTGAGCGAAATTGTCAATCATACGGACCATATTTTACTTTCTGATATTCACAGCCGTTCACTCAATGAAAAAGCTTTACAGCGACTTGATCAACCCGGCTTGAAAGTTCTAACGCTTGCGGACATTTTAAATGAACCAAGTCAAGAACATGGCTACAATGAAACCTATGGACTACTTGGATCTAATAAAGCATCGGAAACTACGTTGAAATTATTCCCACGCGATAACCAACAAGTGGTGGATGCGATTCAAGCGTATGTAAAAGAAGCGCTCGGCAAAACGATTGAAGTGATGGTCTATGGGGATGGTGCCTTCAAAGATCCCGTTGGAAAAATTTGGGAATTAGCCGACCCGGTTGTTTCCCCAGCCTTTACTGAAGGCTTAGCTGGACGTCCGAATGAATTGAAATTAAAATATTTGGTAGATAATGAATACGCTGATTTAAGCGAGGCGGACCAACGTCTGGCAGTGCAACAAGCGATTCAAAATAAACAAGCTATTCAAGATTCCATGGCTTCAGAAGGAACGACCCCACGTCAAATTCCAGATTTAATCGGCTCGCTGAGTGATTTAGTCAGTGGTTCCGGCGATAAAGGGACGCCATTTGTCTATATTCAAGGTTACTTCGATAACTTTACGTCAAATTAATCACGAAGTTAGTCTACCAGCCTTATTCGGGGCTGGCTTTTTTGTATGAAGAAGGAAGTAGTAAAAGCTTTCGTTAATCACCAAACTTCGATATAATTGTAAAAAATCAATTTTCTCAAACAAAGATTTAAAATACAATATGATTATCGGAGGCGACAATGGAGATTGTAATCTGTAGTGCAAAACGAACCGCCATCGGATCCTTTGGCGGCAGCTTAAAAGATATTTCTGCAGTCGAATTAGGAACTGCTGTAGTACGTGACTTACTTAAAGAGAGTGGTATCAGTGCCCAACAAGTGGATGAAGTCATCTTTGGAAATGTGTTAGGTGCTGGGTTAGGGCAAAATGTCGCCCGTCAAATTGCGATACATAGTGGCATTCCAGAAGATAAGACGGCCTTTACGGTCGATATGGTGTGCGGATCGGGTCTGCGTGCGATTCAACTGGCAGTCCAAAGTATTTTAACTGGACAAAATCAAGTTGTGGTTGCAGGGGGGACAGAGAGTATGAGCCAGGCCCCATACTTAGCTAAAAAGCAGCGTTGGGGTAGCAAGCTCGGTCATGCCTCGCTCGAGGATTCGATTTTAACGGATGGACTGACCGATGTCTTCAGCAACCAACATATGGGGTTAACGGCTGAAAATATTGCGGAACGCTATCAGATCACACGTCAAGCACAAGATGCTTATGCGGCAGAAAGTCAACGTCGTGCGCTGGCTGCTTTAGAATCAGATCGTTTTGCGTCAGAAATTACGCCCGTACTCATTCCACAAAGAAGAGGCGAGCCCGTAGTGTTTGACCAAGACGAATATCCGCGCGAGACTTCTGAGGAAAAATTAGCGGCATTGCGTCCAGCATTTAAACCCGAAGGAACGGTAACAGCAGGTAATGCATCGGGTATTAATGATGGCGCGGCAGCGGTCATTTTAACAACGCGCGAATTAGCGGAATCTCACGATTGGCCAATCTTATGTAGTATAGTCTCACAAGCGAATGCCGGAGTCTCGCCAGGTATTATGGGAACCGGCCCGATTCCAGCTTCACAAAAAGCATTGCAATTGGCTAATTTGACCATTGAAGAGATTGACTTGGTCGAAGCGAACGAAGCCTTTGCGGCACAAGCCCTTTGCGTCGTACAAGAATTAGGGCTCGATCCGATGAAGACGAATGTCAATGGGGGCGCGATTGCTTTGGGGCATCCAATCGGAGCCAGTGGGGCTCGCATCTTAGTATCTTTAATCTACGAGTTGAGACGCCGGCAAGCGCAGTACGGTCTGGCGACACTCTGTATAGGAGGCGGACAAGGGACGGCATTAATCATTCGCAATCACCCATAAATTACAGCAAAAGGCTGAGACGTAAAAGTCCCAGCCTTATTTTTATGGATGATTTATGATTGGCTTAAGGCGCGCGCTGCCCACTCTGCGTTTACGAGGTGGAAGTGCCCTTGGCCTGGTTTAGGATTAATTTTGTCGAACTTCTCTCGTGAGAACTTCAGTAAGTTTTCATTGAAGTCAACTAAGATTTGATCTTTATCGGTAATATACATAATCTTCGGCTCACCTTCATGCATAAAGAAATAGCGAGCAACTACTTTATCGTTTGGCCGGTCCTTCGCAAAGAGCCCATCGGTTAATAACTTGACAATTTCAACCACACGGTCATCATAGCCGTGGTCAAAAATTTGTGATTTTTCAATCAGTTCTGGGTAAAGTCCAACGAGTCGTAACGTATAATCAGTCGTATCTTCTTGAACTTCTTGCATCGCTTTATCAATCATCTCTTCGACTTCATCATAGCGGCGCTTTAAGCTTGGAATATTATAAATAATGTATTTTCCTTTTGGATCATGGTAGAACATTTCAGATTGAATTTGGCGTTTAGCACCACAATTTTCACAAGTGAATTGTTGTAATTCTCCTTGTAGTAAGGCGCGTTTTAATTCAGGTTGAGTGGCGGTATTGATACGTGTTTCCACTTCGCGAACGCCTTTTAAGCCACATGCAGGGCAAGTGATCATTACTTTCTGTTTCATAGAAACCTCCTAAGTCATATCAGTACTCTAAGTATAACATAAAATTAAGTAGATTTCTGTTCGCAATGAGAACGTTATCCTAACCGTTAAAAATTATGATATAATACCAGTATCATTATAATGAAGGAGTGCATCAGTGTGAGTATGGGTAAACGTGCAGCCGGATTTCAAGCGGCAGAGTATGTTCGAGACGGGATGATTGTTGGATTCGGAACCGGATCGACAGCCGATTATTTTACTGAAAAAGTTGGGATTTTGCTTCAAGAGAAGAAGTTACAAGATATTGTGGGAGTACCTACGTCGAAACGGACGGAAGCATTGATGCGCGAGTGGAATATTCCGGTCGTATCGCTTGATGAAGTAGAGCGAATTGATTTCTTAGTAGATGGAGCGGATGAGACGACCGACCGATTCGAAGGAATCAAAGGGGGCGGTGGCGCACTCTTATACGAGAAGATTGTAGCCCAATACAGTAATGAAATTATTTGGATTGTGACCCCTGATAAGTTAGTGCCACAATTAGGGGCGTTCCCATTACCAGTTGAAGTAATTCCATTTGGTAGTTGGAAGCTATTTTATGAATTTGAGCGCCGTGGTTATCGTCCTGCCTTCCGCAAAGTAGGAGAGGACCAATTATTCCGTACGGATGCGGGTAACTATATCATTGACTTACATCTTGAAAAGATTGACAATCCAGAACAACTTGCTTTGGAATTGAGTACCTTAGTGGGTGTCGTTGAACACGGATTATTCTTAAACTATCCTGACGGCATTATTGTCGGAAATATTGATGGTACTACGCGTGAAATTTTGCGTGAGGAGAAATTTTTATAGGAGAAATAAACGCATGAGAATTGTAGATATTATTGAACGAAAACAAAATGGCGAAGAGCTTACGGAACACGAGATTCGTTTCGTCGTTGAAGGCTTCACTGCTGGTGAGATTCCTGATTATCAAATGAGCGCCTGGATGATGGCAGTCTACTTTAAAGGGATGACCGAACGAGAAGCGGCGCACTTAACTATGGCGATGGTTGAAAGTGGTGACCGCATTGATTTGTCAGCGATTGAAGGTGTCAAAGTAGACAAACACTCTACCGGGGGTGTCGGTGATACGACGACCATCGTGCTAGCGCCACTCGTAGCCTCAGCTGGCGTTCCGGTAGCGAAAATGAGTGGTCGTGGTTTAGGCCATACGGGTGGAACGCTGGATAAATTTGAAGCGATTGACGGCTTCCAAATCGAACAAACACCGGAGCGATTTATCGAATTGGTTAACCAAAATAAAGTGGCGGTAGTCGGTCAGACGGGAAATTTAGTTCCAGCAGATAAGAAGATGTATGCTTTGCGCGACGTAACTTCGACCGTTCAATCAATTCCATTAATTGCCAGCTCAATTATGAGTAAGAAGATTGCTTCAGGGGCCGATGCGATCGTACTTGACGTCAAAGTTGGTGACGGCGCCTTTATGAAGACGGTCGAACAGGCGGAAGCATTAGCACACGCCATGGTGAAGATTGGGCAAGAAGTCGGTGTAACAACACTGGCTGTCTTATCCGATATGAACCAGCCCCTCGGTCATGCGGTAGGGAACGCGTTAGAAGTTAAAGAAGCGATTGATACCTTACGTGGTGAGGGTCCAAGTGATCTGACCGAATTATCACTTGTGCTTGGTGCGCAAATGTTGTTAGCAGCAGGGCGTGTGGATGATTTCGAAGCAGGTAAAACATTGCTACAAGAAAAAATTGACAGTGGCGAAGCACTCGATAAGTTGCGCACCTTTATCGAAAGCCAAGGTGGTGACGCATCGGTCGTGGATCACCCAGAGCGACTACCTCAAGCCAAATATCAAATCGAAGTAACTGCGCCAACTTCAGGTTATCTGAGCCGTTGGAAAGCTCACGATGTCGGCGTCGCATGCAGCTTGTTAGGTGCGGGTCGCATTGAGTATACCGATTCAATCGATTACGCCGTGGGTGTGATGATCCACAAAAAAGTTGGCGACCCGGTAGCAGAAGGCGAAGCCGTTGCCACGATCTATGCCAACCGCGAGGATGTCTCCGAAGTGATGGAACAACTCCAAGCTTCCTATGAGATTAGCGACTCAGCAGAGCCACTCACCTTAATCAAAGAAGTGATTCACTAAAACTTGATCAAATGACCGTATCCCAAGTGTCGGAATACGGTTTTTTGTTGGGGATGGAAGGCGACTTGGCTGAGAAATAGTAGAACGTCTGCTTGATCTACTAAACTTGTCTTTGAATTAGTAGAACCGTCCGCTTGATCTACTAAAGTTGTCTTTGAATTAGTAGAACCGTCTGCTTGATCTACTAAAGTTGTCTGAGAATTAGTAGAACCGTCCGCTTGATCTACTAAAGTTGTCTTTGAATTAGTAGAACCGTCTGCTTGATCTACTAAACTTTTCTCACAATTAGTAGAACCGTCTGCTTGATCTACTAAACCTAGCATTGAATTAAAAGAATCTGTCGCTCCATCGCCTGTTTTCTTTACTAACACTCACTTTCAGGTACACTACGGTCAACAGACTTTTAGAGCAAGCAAAGAAGCCTAAAGTATCAATCACTTTAGGCTTCTACTCCTCATTTAGTCGCTTCCAAACTCATACTATTGGCGTAGTGCGAGTTCTAAGTAATCAATCCCGCGAGCGGTCGCCCAGTCTTTCAGTTCATCGGTTAGAACGATCGGGCAGTGCGCTAAATCCGTAACACGGCGCGCATTTAATAACAAGCAACAATGTCGAATGGCTTCGAGCGTCGATTGGACAAATTCCACGCCGGCAGCAACGCCACCTTGATCAACGAGATGTAAGAGATGGCCGGAAAGTCCAACAGCCCGTGCGCCGAGAGCGAAAGCACGAACGGCATCGTAGTAATGACGGATTCCACCGCTTGCTAGGATTTCTGTTTGTTTCTGATAGGGCAGGGATTCCAATAGCGACTCCGCTGTCGTTTGCCCCCAGTTCTCTAATAAAGTAAAGTCGAGATGGTCTCGACGCAAATTTTCAATTTGGGCAAAGTTCGTCCCGCCACGACCGCTAATATCGATTGTCTGTGCGCCGAGTTGAATGAGGTGTGCGATTGATTCTCGGCTCATTCCGAAACCGACTTCTTTAACTACAACGGGAACTCCCACATTTTCAATGATGTTTTGTATATGGTCTGAACACTTCGAGAAATCGCGGTCGCCTTCAGGCATAATCACTTCCTGCGGTCGGTTCAAGTGAATTTGTAGCGCATCGGCTTCCAACCACTCCACTACTTTTTTGGCATCTTCTAACGTCTTGCCGGCACCGAGATTTGCTAAGACAAAACCTTCCTGATGAGTTGAGCGAATTACGGTAAAGGACTCACGAATTTCGTCATCTGTAGGATTTTTCAAAGCAATACTCATCGAACCGCTCGCCATCGGCAGGCCTGTTTCGCGTGCAATTTCTGCCAGTTGCTGGTTATAGTGCTTGGCAGTCGGTGAGCCACCTGTCATCCCATTAATATAGAGTGGGACAGCATGTTCAGTGCCAGCCCATTGGGTTGTGAGCGAAATCTCACTTTGAGCAATCCCGTCAGCTTGAATCGCATGGTGCACAAAGCGTACATTATCAAAAGAAGACGCAGGCGAAGTGCTGGTCGGTGGCGTATTAGCGGTATTCGGACTTACCGCGTGCTGTTTTAAAGCATGAATGAGGTGATCATCTTTACGTTGTTGGTCAATTGGCTGCATAAGAAGACTCCTTCTCTAGTCAAAGTTATTATCAGTATCGATTGATTGAATTTGCAGAATCGCCATCGACTAGCGAATATTTAAAGGACGAGCGACTTGGTAAGGTAGCAGCTCAATCTCATGGTCCCGCCATAATTTAACGAGCAGCGGGCGATTCTTCGGACTAGAACTAATAGCGATACCACAGTCTCCCCCACCCGCGCCGGACGATTTGGCTGCATAGCCTACGAGTTCACTTTTATCGATAAGTGTCTGCATCTCCTCTGTGATCATCCCTAATTGATAAATCGTATCGAGATAAGTTAGAAGTCGACGGTAAATTTCTGCTTCTTTCATAATTTCGGAAGTTTCACCTTGGTCAAAAGCTTGACGCATCTTCGCAAGGCAAACTTGACTCGCGCGTAAAAATTGTCGATAAGGTGAAGGGTTTTGCGAAATTTGGTGTGAAAGTCGCTCCACAAAATCGTAGGTTGAAGCAGGCTGCCCCGTCCAGCCGATTGCAAGATTCAGATTGGTCGGCGCTTCGAGTGGTGTGATTTCAAGTTCAGGCCAGTCCATCGCAATGACCGTACTCATTGGAAAAACTTCCAGTTGTTGGCGAATCCATTCGCGGTCGCAACTGCGATAGTAGACCCATCCTCCCATTGATTCCGCCGCCAAATCGCCAAAACTTCCAGGCGAATCTAAGGATAACATCACCATGACGGCCATTTTGTATAAAATAATCGAATTAAAAGGGCGCATCTCATAATAATTAGCCAAAGCATGCAAGGTCGCTAGGACCACCGCACCACTGGAGCCGAAGCCGTACTTGACTCCATTTTCCGCTTCCAACTCAGACTCAAATGATAGCGAGAAAGGTTTTAAGGGGATTTTATGTTCCGCTAAAAGTTGCTCGAAAAGTTTGATTGATGCACAAACATAACGCCAAGCTGCTGGAACCACAGTATCGGGTTGATACACCAATATCGCAGGGTCTAAATTTTCGGAATGCAAGCGAATGGTTTCCTCATCTCCAAGAGGTTTCAGCGTCGCCTTGAGATATTGATCGACAGTCACCAAAATTGCAGGATAATTAGGCTCGATGACCGCATATTCGCCCGCAATATAGAGTTTGCCTGGTATCTTAGCTTGCGTAGTCCGGTTCGTATGTACAAATTTAAAAAGGCTCATCGTCATTGCTCCAATCGTTGAATTATTTTGTTAATTTGAGAAAGGGGTAAAGGATGGCACGGTATGTGGGGCAGGACCAGGTCCGCTAATAATCAATTGGGATTCGGTCACTCCTGCGGCTTGCATTAACAATTGTTGAATTCGATCCGCCTGACTTAAGCGACAAATCACCTTGATATTCGGACCGGCATCCATCGTAAAGTAACATTCAATACCTTGTTGACGTAATTGACGAATGCAATCCATAATTTTAAGCGACTCCGCTTGAAAATACGTATAGCTTGGTTTAGACGAAAGCATTAGCGCATGCATTTCCATCGCATTGTGCTCGGCAACTTCTCCCAAGGTCGTAAAGTCACGTTGCGCAATCGCTGTTTCTATCAAGTCTAAATCATGTGCCACGACTTCTGGCCAAAGCTTAAAGAATGGAGAAGTTCGGACCGTCAATGCCATTCCTTCACGACTGCTGATTGATTTTTCTTGGTCGTTAAGAACAACCGCAATCATTCCCAAATCCCAATCCGCCTTATCGATGGGATGGGCGTAGCTTGTCTCTGATACATCGCCTTGTCCAGCTTCCCATTTTACGAAACCACCAAAGAGACTGCGGGTTGCGCTTCCTGACCCTTGGCGAGCATAGGTTGATAGCTCCCGCGCGTCCATTTGAGTATCGAATAGATCATTGCACGCACAAGCGAGCGCAGCAAAGGCTGAAGCAGAGGAAGCAAGCCCTGCTGCAGTCGGGACATGATTATAACTTTCAACGCGTACTGGACGGGAACAATGTGTCAGCTCTCGGAAGAGATCAATCAGACGTTGGACACGATCAATCGGCTGTAATTCACCATTTAATAATAATACGTCTTCAGAGGATGATTCGTTCCATCGAACTTGTGTCTCCGTATAAAATTCGTTCAAAGTGAGTGACAGACTGCTGGTTACCGGAAGAAATAACGTCTCATTGCGTTTGCCCCAATACTTGATTAGCGCAATATTAGTGTAAGCACGAAATATATGTGATGGGTCTTTCATCGTTACCTCCTTAATCGTAACCCTACATGGCATTGAGATTCACTAACCATGTCTGTTGGGCACCTGCGTCTAATAAGACGCGTTCAATATGTTGCGCATGCGAACGGTTATAAGCTAAAGCAATAATACAGCCGCCCAGACCTGCTCCAGTTAACTTCGCACCGAGTGCATCGGCCATCCATGCTTGATTCACCAAATGATCGATGGTAGCGTTGGAAACACCGAGTTGATTTAAATAATAATGGTTGTAAGTCATAAGTCGACCGAGTTCGATAATATCTTGATGTCGGATGGCTTCGATGGCTTGACTTACAAAGCCACCAATCGCATCCATCATATTGGTGACAAATTCAGGCTTCGCTTCACGCAGTTGATGTACTTTGCCTACCGCCAGTTTGGTCTGACCGACCATCCCGCTATCTGCCACAATTAAGTAGGCATTCAAGTTAAATTGAAACGGAATCGGTGTGGAACTTTTACGATAAATGACCGGTGAATCGGTACTGGCTAACAATGTATCCAGCCCACTCGTCCAACCGTGCGCAATAACTTCTGCTTGGTTAGCAATATAGGTCAATTGATGATCACTAATCTTAATTCGCATATAATCGACTAAGCTGCGAATTAGCGCAACAGATACCGCAGCGGAAGAACCCATGCCACGTCCGATGGGAATCGAACTTTTGATGCGGAAGTGCAACGGGCCTGTTTTTAATTTGCTGGCGGAGCGAGTTAAGTCAATGGCACGGGATAAATTTTGCAGTTCCTCGGGCACGTTGTCGAGCGGTCCCGTATAAGGCAAGCTCTCAAGCCAATCAACTTGGTGAGAAGATGGCTGGGTTTCAACAGTAACTTTAGCGCTCGGTAGCGGCAAGGCAATCGCTGGGTAGTCATAGACGACCGAGTGTTCCCCCGCTAAAATAATTTTACCGTGAGCGGTGTCGACGCCTGTTCGTGTTGAGTTCGATGAAATATCCATATTCGGTTCACGTTCCATTAACTTATTTCCCCCCTTTATATAAAGTGAATTAATACTAGCTAGATTGTATCATAAATCTTGATTTTGATTCCAAAAAAACAAGCAAATCCATTTTGAGTATGATATATTATTAACGAAAGAGTTATCGTAAATAAGATAGGATGAGACGCTATCACGATAGAGTAAGGTCCATCAATAAGGAGGAATTATGGCTACGAATTTATATGATTTAGAGAAGATTATTGTACTCGATTACGGATCACAATATAATCAATTGATTACACGCCGAATTCGCGAGTTACATGTCTATAGTGAATTGTTATCACATAAGAAGACGGCGGAAGAGATTCAAGCGTTAGGTAATGTAAAAGGAATTATCTTATCTGGCGGACCTCACAGTGTTTATAATGAAGACAGCTTCAAAATTGATCCAGCCATCTATGAACTGGACATTCCAATCTTAGGAATCTGCTATGGTATGCAATTAACGACCGATATGTTGGGCGGGAAAGTCCAAGCCTCAGATAAACGTGAGTACGGTCAACATGAAATCGAAGTTTCCAATACAACGGATGGTATCTTCCAAGGGCTATCTGAACGTGAACAAGTTTTGATGAGTCATTCAGACCAAGTAACAGAAGTTCCAGCAGGCTTCACTGTGACAGCTCACAGTCCGAATACACCGATTGCTGCAATGGAAAATACCGAACGCCGTATTTATGGCGTTCAATTCCACCCAGAAGTGAAAGCTTCACTACAAGGCGACCAAATGTTACGCAACTTTGTCTTTAACATTTGTCAAGCGTCTGGTGACTGGAGCATGGAGAACTTCATCGACCTACAAATTGAACAAATTCGCAATCACGTTGGCGACCGAAAAGTATTGCTCGGTCTATCCGGTGGGGTGGATTCAAGTGTAGTGGGAGTTCTATTGCAACGTGCCATTGGAGATCAGTTAGTCTGTATCTTCGTTGACCATGGCTTATTACGTAAGAATGAAGCTGAACATGTGATGAGCGCACTGCAACAATTTAACTTAAATATTATTAAAGTTGATGCGAAAGATCGCTTCTTCAGCAAACTTCAAGGAGTCTCAGAACCTGAACAAAAACGTAAAATTATCGGCAATGAATTTATCGAAGTGTTTGACGATGAAGCTGCTAAATTAGACGGTATCGAGTTCTTAGCGCAAGGCACACTCTATACCGATATTATTGAATCAGGTACTGAAACGGCGCAAACAATTAAGTCTCACCATAACGTCGGGGGCTTACCAGAAGATATGGCGTTCAGCTTGATCGAACCATTGAAGACGCTCTTCAAAGACGAAGTCCGTGCATTAGGTACCGCACTTGGCATGCCAGAATCAATCGTATGGCGCCAACCATTCCCAGGACCAGGCTTAGGTATTCGAGTACTGGGTGAAATTACGCCTGAAAAAGTTGAAATCGTCCGCGAATCCGATGCTATCTTACGTGAAGAAATCGCACTAAATGGCTTAGAGCGTGATGTATGGCAATATTTCACCGTCTTACCAGATGTACGCTCCGTCGGTGTTATGGGTGACGTTCGTACTTATGATTATATGTTAGGAATCCGCGCAGTTACTTCTGTTGACGGTATGACCAGTGAGTTCGCTCGCTTACCGTGGGAAGTCCTACAAAAGATTAGTAACCGAATTATTAACGAAGTCCCACACGTCAACCGAATCGTTTACGATATTACCGGTAAACCACCAGCCACGATTGAATGGGAGTAAACCCTTCTGCAGGGAAGAAAAGCCGACGCGACGAATAGGAGCGTTGGCTTTTCTGATTCGCTGAATGGGAATAATTGAAGAGGATAGGTTTTTAGTGTAGGGGAAAAATTGTTTAAACATTTATAATAAATACAATACTTAATTAAATGAAAATTTCATTTCTCACTTGTATTTTCCCCATACTTTTGGATAAAATAGATATACGTAAAAAGGAGGACATATGTCAAAAAAATTTAGAGTTTTATTATATTATAAATATCAAAATATAGAGGATCCTGAGAAATTCAGGGATGAACATTTAGCATTCTGCAATGAAGTAGGGCTTAAAGGTCGTATCATTGTAGGTTATGAGGGAATAAATGGTACTGTTTCAGGTACTGTTGAACAGACTGAAAAATATAAAGACTTTCTACATTCATTAGATGGATTTGAAGATGTTTGGTTTAAGGAAGATGAGGCTGATGATTTTACACATCCAAGAATGTCTGTAAAATTTCGTAAAGAGATTGTATCATTAAATTTAGAAGATGATTTCTCACCAAATGATACAACTGGGAAATATTTAAATCCTAAGGAATTCAAGGAAGCCATTCTTGATGAGAATACTGTTATTTTAGACACTCGGAATGACTATGAATACGATATGGGACATTTTAAAGGTGCTGTTAGACCAGATATCAAAAATTTCAGAGATCTGCCAGAATGGATTAAGGAAAATGAAGAGATGTTCAAAGATAAAAATGTTGCAATGTACTGTACTGGTGGGGTGCGTTGTGAGAAATTCTCTGGTTGGATGTTAAGAGAAGGTATCTCAGATAATGTTGCACAACTTCATGGTGGAATTGATACATATGGAAAAGATCCAGAAGTAAAAGGCGAACTTTGGGAAGGCAGCATGTATGTATTTGATGAGAGAATCTCCGTGCCAATAAATCATGTTGATCCAACAATTATAGGTCGTGATTATTATGATGGTGAACCATGTGAAAGATATAGAAACTGCGCGAACCCAGAGTGTAATCGACAAATATTTATGAGTGAAGAAAATGAACATAAATATTTACGTAGCTGTAGCGAGCATTGTAGAAAACACCCGAAAAATAGATATGCAATAGAACATAATTTATCTATGGAAGAATGGGAAGAAAGACTTAATGCGATTGGTGAAAGTCTAAAAGAAACCGAAAGAGCATAATTTAATAATAATTGAAGTGCAATTTATGTCTGATAAATCAGATGTGAATGCACTTTTTTTGAATAGATAATTTATCTAAAGAAATCTGAAAAAAGGATTTCTATCGAAAAATACTTGGATCAGAACTTAATGATATGAGGGATAGCATAAATAATATGCGAGATGAAAATGGAGAAGAGCCGTATACTGAAGAAGAATGGTTCCATTGTAATCCTGATAAAGATTATAATGCTTATGTATATACAGAAAAAGCTCTATCTAAACTTGAAGAATTTCTTGAAACTAATAATTACAAAGATGAATGGATGGTAGCTTGGCATTAGCAAAAATTATGTTACTAAATTTTTATAGATCTTTAAAATTTTAATTCAAATAAATGTAAAGAAAAATTTACAGATATGAGGGGAGATTCAGCGCTTTTAGGTGTGAGTCGACTGAATTTTCTCTGTTCATTCACATCATTTGAAAAAAATCTCCCTTGCTATCACTTATCGCTGTGGTAAACAAGGGAGATTAAATTATATTGTGCTCTTTTGGGTTGGATTTGATTGTTATACTGGTTAGATTAGCTACGTAAGCCAATACCACGATCCACTAAATAATATGCTAATGAATACAGTACCGCGATAAAAATGATTAATATGGTAATCGACATTGCTATCGGTACATCGCCTATCCCTAAGAATCCGTATCGGAAACCTGAAATCATATAAACGATTGGATTGATTTTCGAAACTGCTTGCCAAAATGGTGGTAACATTGAAATGGCGTAGAAGACTCCACCTAAATAAGTTAAGGGTTGTAGTACAAACGTTGGCACAATGGAGACATCATCAAAACTTCTAGCAAACACACCATTAATTAAACCTGCTAAAGAAAATAAAATCGCAGTCATTAAAATGGTCATCACTACCACTAACCATGAATGAACATGTAATGGTACAAAGAATAATGACACCGTGGTCACTAACGAAGCGACAATTAAACTCCGTCCAACCCCTCCTAATACAAATCCCCAAATGATAACATGAGTTGGTACAGGAGCTACTAATAATTCTTCAATATTCTTTTGTAATTTTTGAGAGAAGAATGATGAGGAAACATTGGCATAGGAACTGGTAATCGATGACATCATTATCAATCCTGGAACAATAAACTCCATATAACTGAAGCCTCCCATTTCACCAATACGGCCACCAATCATTTTTCCAAAAATTATAAAATAAAGTGAAGTGGTAATGACAGGTGGAACTAATGTTTGAACCCAAATTCGCAAATAACGATTGGTTTCTTTCGTCACTAAACTTTTTAATGCTGTAAAATATAAACTAAACATGTTGATCCTCCGTCTGATGTTTCTCTTCGGTAATTTTCAGAAATAACTCTTCTAAACGATTCGATTTATTTCGCATCGACAGTACCTTTATGCCTTGTTTTGTTAATTGAGTAAAAATATCATTAATCCCTTGATTGCGCTCAACTTCGACTTCCAAAGTTTGGTCACCATCAAATTGATATGCATAGCCTGCTAACTTAGGTTGTTGTTGCGATATATCCAAATCAAAGATAAAAGTTTCATGCTGTAATTTCGATAATAATGCTCTCATACTGGTATTCTCAATTAGTTGGCCTGCTTGGATGATGCCAATATTACGACATAACATCTCGGCTTCTTCAAGATAATGAGTCGTTAAGATAATGGTTGTGCCATTAGCATTTAACTCTTGTAAGAAATGCCACATCCCTCTTCTTAACTCAATATCAACCCCGGCGGTCGGTTCATCTAAAATCAATAGTTTGGGTTCATGCATCAAGGCTCTAGCAATCATCAAACGACGCTTCATTCCTCCTGATAACATGCGCGCTTTTTCATCACGCTTTTCCCATAAATCTGCCTGTTTCAAATATTTTTCACTGCGCTTGTAAGCTTCTGTACGAGGCACGCCATAATATCCTGCTTGATTGACCACAATTTGTTGCACGGTCTCAAATGGATTAAAATTGAACTCTTGTGGAACCAAGCCAATTTGTTGTTTTGCTTTTTCTAACTGAGTATCAATATCATAACCAAATACTTTGACATTCCCAGAAGTTTTATTGACTAGCGAAGTAATAATTCCAATCGTCGTCGACTTGCCAGCACCATTAGGGCCTAATAACGCATAAAAATCGCCCTCAGAGACCTTTAAATCAATCCCCTTGAGTGCTTGTACGCCTGTATCATAAACTTTCTTTAAATCCGATATTTCCAATGCATAAGTCATATATAAGAAATCTCCTTTTATTCATCTGATACTACTTTAACATCTATTTGAACATGGGTACAATGGAATGATTATTATTAATATAATGCTACTAGATAATTAAAAAGGATTCTATACTTTTTGGTGTGGGTGAACAGAAATGACCCTGTTCATTTATACCTTTTTAAATCAATACAAAAAGTCATGGAATTCCGTTATAATCTCTAGAGTTGTCAAACATATGTTACACATACTGAAACTTCTGATGCCCTAGACCTAACGACTCACGATTCTTTCAAAGGAGTTTGTCAAGGAGGAAAGCGTAGCGATACTTGATGAGCTCCGCTGAAAGAATTTTGGAACTTAGGGTTAGGAAAGAAGATGCTCCTTTGCCTATAAGACTATGCTAAGGAATGGGGACTTACCCAAATTGAACTGGACTATTTCTCAAGTAATAAAAGAGGTCAGATTCTTTATGAGAAATTAGGGTTCATAAAAGTGGGAGAAATACCGGAATCGTTTGTTTTGAAGGATGGAACAAGATACAATAATATAACAATGGTATATAGAATCTAAATTGATTTTCAAAGTATAAATTTTTCGGTTAATGAGATTGACAATCCGCCTAAATAGATCGAAAAGATAGTGTTTGCAATTATTAATAATACTATAGGATTTTTTGAAGGTTTCGTGAAATAATATAGATGGATACAAATCATTATGTACATATAGGAGTCCAAGACTTCTACCAAAGTTTAAAACTCAAAAAAATAAATCGTTGGTGTGCTGTTTAGGAGACTTTTACGAAAATAAATGTTGTAAACAGTACATCAGCATAAAGGAGGAAGTCATATGTCTAAGGCTAAAAAAGCGACGATTGAAGCAAAGGGATTTGCTATTCAGATTTATACTGAAGACTTTAAAAATGACTATATAAGTCTTACGGATATAGCAAAATATAAAAACAAGGAAGAACCTAATGTAGTTGTATCAAATTGGATGCGAAACTATAATACAATAGAATATCTTGGCATTTGGGAGCAGTTAAATAATCCAGATTTTAACCCCCTCGAATTCGAGGGGTATTTAAAAGAGGCGGGTAGTAACGCTTTTACTTTATCACCTCAAAAATGGCAGAAAACCACTAATGCAATAGGACTATTTGTAAAGTTGGGTAGATATGGTGGCACATATGCTCATAAAGATATAGCTTTTAAATTTGCTTCATGGATATCTGCAGAATTTGAACTTTATATAATTAAAGATTATCAAAGACTTAAAGAAGATGAAAACTCAAAATTATCATTAACTTGGAACTTGCATAGAGAAATTTCTAAAATCAATTATAAAATTCATACAGATGCCATAAAAGAGTATCTATTAAAAGACCTTACAGATGAGCAGTTATCTTACAAGTATGCAAGTGAAGCAGATATGCTCAATGTAGCCTTGTTTAATAAGAGAGCTAAACAGTGGCGTGAAGAAAATCCAGATCTAAAAGGTAATATGAGAGATTATGCAAGTCTGAATGAGTTACTTGTACTTGCCAATATGGAAAGCTATAATGCGATTCTTATTGGAAAAGGTATGGAGCAAAAAGAAAGAATGATGGAACTTAGAAAACTTGCTAGAACACAATTAATGTCACTTGAAAAACTTAGTGATAATGGTATTAAAAAATTAGAAGGAAAGTAATAATAACTGTTAGTTTGTAATTGAATAAATAAATTTGAATTTGTGGAGGAAATGATATGCTAAAAGGAATAGGATATTTATTATTTGGAGTAGGTTTATGTTTTATGTCTCCTAAATTTATCAAACAATATAAAAAAGATAAAAACATTGAAAATATCCTTGAGGTTATTGGAGTTATATTATTAGCAGCTTCAAGTATTCTTTTAGGTGTTTTGGAATTTTTGTAGAATTACAAATCCCAGTTTGTAGTACTAGTAATCTACCTGAATAGATAGATTATTTACACCTAAAGGCGTTGATATCACTATACGATTTTACACCCGGAACGGGAGGTTTTGTTGTAACTTCTATGACTCATGCTATGAAGAAATTAAGGTAAGAATTCACAAAAGATATTGGAAAAGATAAAGAAAACTGATATTGTTATGAACAATGATGGTAGTGGAAATATTCTTCAAACAAATTCCCTCTTACCTCCCCATGATATAGTTTTTTTGATGTGATTGTAACTAACCCACCTTTTTTAAAACTAGGTGGAAGAATGGGAATAGTCGCATTTTTTTAAAATGGCTTAATTACAAACTATAGAGAGAATGAAAAATGACTACGGGTACTCAAATGGTACTGCAAGCTAAAAAGAATAATTAAAATAATCGTTCCAAGTGGTATAAATTTGGACATAATTAGATGGTAATTTGACCTCCTCAAACCGTATTTCGGAATGAGGGGGTCAAATCGATACTTAGTACTTTTATTTGGAGAAGTTTTTTATATCATTAGATATGTAAGGATAGTTTTTCTCGGTGCGATTACTTCGTGTTCCGAATATATTTGGAAATGAAAGGTAGGGTTGATGAATAATTCACATCAACCCTATTTCCTATAAGCCCAGTTAATTATGTTGCTGAGATCGCTTTTATCAATATATAATTAAATTATTGTACGAGATTAGGGCGAAGAAAGGACTCTAAATTGAAACGATTTGAAGATTTTAAAAAATTAGACCAATTAGAAAAAGAACGGGAAAACAAAATTGTAAAAACCAGTCTGTTTGGCATCATCGGCAATGTGTTGCTTGCAATATTAAAAGGTATTGTCGGAATAAAATCAAACTCCATTGCCATATTGGTAGATGCTGTTAATAATTTAGCAGATGGAGGAAGCTCCGTTATTACAATTATAGGTACTAAACTTGCTTCGAAAGAAGCGGATAATAAACATCCTTTTGGATATGGAAGAATTGAATACCTTTCTGCCATGATAATTTCAGTGATCATCTTATATGTAGGGATCACATCGCTAGTCGCGGCAGTTAAAAAAATTCTTAATCCAGTAGAACCTTCCTATAACTTGATAGGTATTGTCATTGTTGCACTCTCTGTGATCGTAAAAATTGTTATGGCTCATAAATTCATCAAAATCGGTGGAGAGGTCAAGTCAGATTCGCTGATCAACTCTGGTGAGGATGCAAGATTAGACGCCTATGTCTCCTTATCTATTCTTTTAGCGGCAGGGATGTATATGTTATTTGATGTATCCCTTGAAGCCTATCTCGGTGCTATAATATCAATTATTATCATAAAATCAGCAATCGATATGTTAAATAAAACCCTATCACAATTGCTTGGAGAGAAGATTGATCCGCATCTTGCGCAAGACGTCATCAAAACGGTAGAAAACTTTCCAGGTGTAGAAGGGGCAAATGCGCTGGTACTCAATAATTATGGTCCTAATAATTGGAATGGATCGATTGATATCGGTGTACCAGAGACATATACCGCAGAACAATTGGATGAGATCATTCGAGATATCCAATTGGAGGTATACTATCAATATAAAATAATGCTCACAGCTGTAGGAGTCTATCCAATCAATGCTAGAAGTCGCCACATTACAAGTATTAAAGATCAGATCAAAGAAATCGTCTTTTCCCACCAACATATCACGGGCATCCACGGCCTATATGTCGATGAATTCGACAAAGAGATTAGATTTGATGTTATTATCAGTCTCGATGCTGAAGATCGACTAGAAGTCTTGCAAAAAGTTGTTAACGATGTGAGACATCGCTTCCCAGACTATAATATAGAAGCTTTTCCAAATGTAGACTATACGGATAGGTAATTTTTAAAGTATAACGCATTGATTAAGAGTTATGCTGTTTTATGCGGACTTTATTATTGAATACCTGATGCTATGGGAGGATGATTGGTTTTGTTTGAAGAATTTTTAGAGATTTGTAAGCAGCTAAATAAGTTAAATATCATACCTACTTTAATGGGTTCAGTTGGTCTAGGTTATATTTCTGGAATTGACTGGAATTCTTCGTATATAGATATTCATGTTTCGGGCGATCCTAGGGATGGGAAGCGCCTGATGAATTGAGAATTTATGATTGGGAACAAATTCATTCGATGATGCTAGGTATGGGCTATCAATTAATTGATTTACATGAGCATTATTTTAAGAAAGCGGACCTACATGTTGAGTATGGAACGATTGATTCACTTTACGAATTTGCTGGTGTTAGAGAAGAAGATATTGAAATAGCTGAGATCAATCAGATAAGATTCAGAGTTCCTAATATCGAACAGTTTTTAAAATTTTATCGAGCTTCATCAAAATATTCGTATCGAAATGAGAATAATATAGACAAAGACTTTGTAAAAATTAGCTGGTTAGAATCAAAAAGGACGCGCCCGTAAGCACGTCCCAACCCGCAACGATTAAGGAGTGAGCCGACTTTCGTTGTTTCCTTGGTGTTAATATTAGCTTCTTTCATTTAGTGAGCCGATAGTATTTTTAATCAAACTACATTTTATCTCAGGTATTATGATGCTACGGTAACTTACCGGTCTTATTTTTTAAAAAAAGATAATTTGTTTTATAAGAATTGTGAAATTTTAAAAAGTTAGTATTGCCCATCTGTGCGATCTACTTCAACTAGAATACTTAAGTCCATTTCCATTTGTTCAGATAAACGTTCCATAAAGCCTGGATATTTTTCATTCAACATTTTTGATTCAGTTCCTAATGTTGCATAGAGATGTCGAAAAGCATCTTGGTTATCAAACATAGATAAGGTTCCTAACAGCATTCTTATCCCGTGGTGACCTTGTCCTGTTCTATAAGCAGCTTCATCAATATTCAATTTGTTGTGTAAAAAAGGAGAGTATCTTATTTTCGTAAATTTCAAGTTTAAGTTAGCCACTTTGTTAAAACTGAAGACCTACATGTGAATTATTTGCACTAGGTTGTTCGGCTTTACAATG
>NZ_PKHE01000016.1:0-37403 GCF_002847645.1 Falseniella ignava | reverse complement strand
AAATTGAACGGTATGTGTCCAGTTGAATACCGAAAACATACCGCTCAATTAGCCGCTTAAATAAAACTCCAACTTTTGGGGTTCACATCAGTGTTGATGTTTTCTTTTTCAAAAAACACCGCTACATCCCTAGCTTTTAAATCACGAATATACTTCAAGCAATCTAGTGTATTTCTTGCAAACCTGGAGATGGATTTTGTGATAATTAGGTCAATCATTCCTCGCTTGCAATCCGCGATCATACGATTGAATTCTTTACGATTCTTTGTATTTGTTCCAGAAATCCCTTCTTCTGCATAAACGTCAATTAAAAGCCAATCAGAATTTTTTTGAATGTATCGTGTATAATGGCTAACTTGAGTTTCAAAACTTCCGAGCAAAAAAAATTTTCATCTTTTTGCATAGATTGCTAAAATTCCTGATCGTTATATAAGCAATGTTTCTCTTTTTGATATATAATTGTATTATCATTTAAGGAAGGAGAATTCTAATGAAAACTTTAGATGCTATTGCATTAACTTTATTGATTGTGGGAGGGTTGAACTGGCTGTTGGTAGGCTTGTTCGAACTTGATTTAGTAGCTACGATTGCTGGTGGTTCAACAACTATTTTTGCGAAGATCATTTATATCGTCGTAGGTATTTGTGCGATCTACTGCTTGAAATTTTTCCCAATGATTACTAGAAAAGTTGATGAAAGATATTAGAAAGCTATAATTATTAAAAAAGTTATTATCTTCATGAACCTTATAGTGACCCCAAAAAGTTAGACTAAATTTTTTATGAAGAGTTACTCCTGTTGGGTAGCTCTTTTTCATTGTGCTTAATTTGTTGCTTCCGACCTTAAGCCACCATCCTCATCAGACATTGAAGCGTGTCAAGAGGAAGAGCGAAGCGGCTCTTGATTCGCTTCGATGGCTGTGAGACACTTAGGCGCTTAAGGAAGCATAATGCTTCTTATATTCCACAGGACTCAGGTACCCAAGCTTTTCCTTAATTCGATCTTCATTGTAGTATCTTATATAGTTGTGGATTGCTTGTTCTAACGCTTCATAACTATGATACACATTCCCGTAATACATTTCTTGCTTCATGATGCCAAAGAAGTTTTCTGCCGGTACATTGTCATAAGGACAGCCTTTCTTGCTCAGTGATCGTTCGATGTAAAATGTCTCTAAGATCGTATCAATCAGTTTATTATCAAATTCTTTACCACGATCTGTATGGAAGATTTTTACTTCAGTCAAAGGATGGGAGATAGTTTGGAAAGCACTTTTGACCAACGGTGCATCTTTGTTCGGACAACAGGTATGACCAATGATCTCACGATTGAATAAATCAATAATGAAACACACATAACACCACGTTGTGCCAACTCTGACATTGGTCAGATCCGTGATGATTGCTTCCAAAGGTTCACGTTCAGTGAAGGCACGATCCAAGGGATTTTCAATATCGGAGTGATTTACATTCGATGTATGCTTTCGATAATTTGCCTTTGTATAATTTGATTTCAAGCCTCTTCTGTTCATGATCTGACTGATTTTGCGACGGCTAACTAGGATATCACGTTTTGCCAGAGCAGCTTTGATTTTCCGCGTACCATAGTTCTTGCGGCTGTGATTGAATTCTTCTGTTACGGCGGCTTCAAGCGCAGCTTCACTCGGCTTTTCCTTTGTTTTGTAGTAATAGGTTTGACGGGAAATATTTAATAATTTACACATCGCTGATATGGAATATGTATGCTTGTTTGCATCAAACACTTGTCTTTTCGTCCGAATATCAGCGCTGCTTGCTTTAAAATATCATTCTCCATCTCAAGTTGTTGGTTTTGTTTGCGTAAGGCTATAAGCTCTTTTTCCGTTGGGGTCAGATTATCGGCTTCTTTGAATGAACCTGTCTTTTTTGCCTGACGGACCCATTTGTCAAAAGACGATGGTGTTAGTTCATATTCTCTGATGATGTCGGCCCTTGGTTTTCCAGAGTTTAGTAAATCGACCATTTGTTGTTTAAATTCTTGCGTATAGGTTCTGCGTTCTCTTCTTTGCGACATAAAATGATTCCTCCAGTGTGTTTTCTTATAGTTTACACACCTTATCTTTTCTGTCTAGTTTATTGTAGCCTATCCATAATATCAATATAACTCTATCAATCTAACTATACTCTAAATAGTTAGGTTGTCATTTGGACAAGTCTGAAAGCATAAATACAAAAATCAGCAAGTTTTTTAATCCTGCTGATTCTCATCTACTATAATCTATTTTCTTGTATCTCCACTAACTAGGTCAACCACCACCGAAACATTGAAATGCTTTTTTAGCACTTTTCGCTTGTTATTTTGGTCATCTTCTTGGAAGACAAAATAGTCGTGAAAGAGCTTCAATCTCAGAATTTCTACATAATTTCTCTTTGTAGCAACACCACACACTCCGTATGATGCGTATGTGGGAATTGGTCTACGGGCTGGACGACTTGGAGTTCGTAGCCGAAGTCGCGTAGCCAGCGCATGTCTTCTGCCAACGTGTTCGGATTGCAGGAGACGTAGACGATTTTTTCGGTACCGAAACGTCCGATGCTGCGCATCACTTTACCGCCGGCGCCACTTCTTGGTGGGTTCAACAGCAATAGATCCGGTTGGCCCCATGTGTCCTTCAGTGTCTTCAGCGCACTGCGTGCGTCACTTGTGATAAAGTGCGTATTGGTGAGCCCGTTGTCTTGCGCATTGCGGCGAGCCGATTGGATCGACGTATCCACAATCTCGATACCGCAGAGGTCTTTAGCCGCTCGAGCGAGTGGCAAGCTGAAGGTGCCGACGCCACAATACAAGTCGAGAACCCGCAAATTTGAATCTACTTGTGCCATCTCAACCGCAATTTTTACCATTTGTTCTGCTTGGACCGGATTGGCTTGGAAAAATGTATTGGGCCAAATTCGGTATTTAAAGCCGGACAACTCATCATAAATAAAGTCACGTCCGTGCAAAATATGGACTTCATCGGACTGAATCCGGTCGGCAATATCTTGGTGGACAATCCATTGCAGGCTCTGGATTTGAGGTTGGGCTGCAAGCAAGCGACGGGTTAATTCGTCCGCAGCTTCAGCGTAGGCGGCAGGACCTTCCGTAGCGTACAATACAACCATCATTTCACCGGTACTAAAGGACTGGCGCATCAATAGATTTCTCAACAATCCGGTATGGGTATCCTTTACATATCCAGGTAAGTTAAAATCACGGCGCCACTGGCTAACAATATGCTTAATTTCAACCATCGCTTCGGTCGCAATATACGAATCTTTCATATCGATCACTCGGCGGTAATTGCCTTGTTGATGCATACCGAGTTCGCCTTCCGAGCCGAAGGTCAACTCCATTTTATTACGGTAACGATTCGGGTTGTTCATGCCGAGGACTGGCTTCACTAAAGCAGAATCAAAGTCATTTTCAGCGAGTGCATTTTGGACCATGTTTAATTTATATTCGAGTTGGTCAGCGTATTTCATATAAACGAGCGGTGTGCCCGCACAAATCGCTTCATCCATTGGAATGGTCGTGTCACGCATCGTGCTCGGGTGAATAATTTTGTCATAATGGACGGTGGCTTTGTGGCGCCCTTTCGCATTCTCGACCGTCACTTGAACGACATCACCCGGCACGGTAAATGGAATGTTCAAATGCAGGTGCCGTCCTTGACTCCCACGGTCTGGCGCATGGATATAGCGCGCATAGCCTTGCCCTTTATAATTAATATGGTCAATCGTTACTTCTAGTTGTTCTGTTGGATATTGTTCCATCTTGTCTACCTCACCTTCATCCTCTGTGAGATTATCTCGATTTGCTATGCTATAATTGACCCAAGGAGTGAGCTTATGCATGTACTTTATGAAGATAATCATCTACTAATTGTTGAAAAGCCGGTCAATATGCCCGTCCAATCGGACAGCTCGGGCGACTTGGACTTATTGACGGCTGCTAAAAATTATATTAAAGAAAAATATCAAAAACCAGGTAATGTCTACTTAGGTCTAGTCCATCGCTTGGACCGGCCGGTTGGGGGAGCGATTGTCTTTGCACGGACATCTAAAGCTGCCAGCCGTTTGGCTGACCAGTTGCGTCGTCATCAAATTAAACGCCAATATTTTGCGGTGGTTCACGGACAAGTGACGTCTACCAATGCGACTTTAACGGACTATTTATACAAAGACCGCGCGAAAAACCAGTCTTATGTTGTCCCGTCAGACCATCCTCAAGCTAAATTGGCCAAGTTATCTTACCATGTATTGCAACAAAATGCGGATTATGCGCTCTTACAAGTTGAGTTAGCGACCGGCCGTAGTCACCAAATTCGGGTTCAACTGGCGCATCAAGGCCACCCGCTTTACGGCGATCAAAAATATGGCGCGGATGTCAATCAAGTCGGCCAGCAAATTGCGCTCTGGGCGCAACGCCTCTCACTCATTCACCCTACTACTAAAGAAGCAATCTCAGTCACCTCGCAACCCCCGATCAATGCAGCACCGTGGCAACAGTTTGCGAAGATGATTGAAGCAAAATAATTTTATTCAGCAGCCTGGGTTTGAACTGGGCTGTTTTTTTGACGATTCGGGCAGGTTCACTCAGATTTTGTAAGGTGATTATTCTGCCGAATTCACTGCGTCGAAATCTAACACATGGATGGTGGTCCCATGTTGGTCTAGCAAGGTTAGCAAGTCATTCGTATTAATCCAGACCGTTGCATCATTGTGGTTTGGATGAATTCCAAGCACTTGCTCCCCAGCCAGATAATCTTGGTCGAGCACAAATTCAACGCGGTGCTCCTGATCATTCAACAAGCCAAAAGGCGTCACAGAGCCTGGCGTTAACTTCAGTATCTGGGCGAGGTCGTCCGCTGAAGCAAAACTAAGTCGGCGCGTCTCGAGTTCACGACGCAATTTCTTCATATCAACCGTCTGGTCTTCCATCACAGTAATCAAAAGGTAACGCTGCTTCTTATCATCTCGAACAAATAAATTCTTCGCTTGATACCCCGGGTAACGTTGTTCCACTTGGTTGAGTGCTTCCATCGTCTCCACCACCGGGTGCTCCACAAGCTCGTAGCTAATCCCTTCTTGATCCAACCATTCTAATAAAGCTAATTTATCCATCCTTTTCCCCTTTCACAATCATTAATGTCGTCTAGTATTATAGCATATTTGCCAGGAAGTTATGTTGGAGACGAGACTTTACGAGATAGTGATGCGTGTTCTCGCAACTTCAGCGCAAAGATACGAGATAACTCACTTCATTCTCGCAACCTTTCCCAAAATGTACGAGAACCAACGATACATTCTCGTATTCTATACGAAATTTCTGAGAACCCACCCTATTTCTTCAGAGTTTTTTTGATATTCAGACTTTTGTCTGCTATAATAGAATCGAAATAAACTTTTATTTGAAAGGAGGAATGAATTGAGCAAAACTCTTCAACAACGTCACTTTTTGGGATACTTGTGTGTGTTTCTCGCGGCGGCCAGTTGGGGGACGGGTGGTGTCTATGTGACCCACTTAACGAACCTCGGTGCCTCATCCTTTATGACCGGATTTGTAGAGCACTTCTTTGCGGTACCGATGCTAGGGCTCGCAATTCTACTTTCGCAAGGGGCAGCAGGCTTTCGCATTTCTAAGCGAGGACTCATTTATTCCGTTATCATGGGGATGATAACTAAAGGTTGCTTTAAAATGGCGTACGACAATACGATTGCGACGGTTGGGATGTCAACCGGGGCGGTGCTCTTGTATACAGCACCTGTCTTCGTTGCAGTGATGTCACGCTTTATTTTTAAAGAATATTTGCACACGAGACATTATGTTGCGCTGGCGTTAAATATTATCGGGGTCGTCTTAATGGTCACTTTGGGGGATTTCAACAACTTAAATCTCCAACCGATCGGTATTGCACTCGGCCTAACCGCTGCTTTCTTATATGCTTCCAATACTGTGATGGCGAAAATTGCCGGAGGTGCGGATAATGCGTTGACGATGGCATTTTACACGTTATTTTTCTCCGCATTAATTCAAAGTTTTACTGCACAGCCATGGACAGCGGCAAATCGTGCATTATTCACCCAGTCATCATTTTTATTTTGGGCAGTGATGAAAGCATTCGTCACGGGAGCGTTCGCCAACCTACTTTTTCTAAATGGGTTATCGATGGATATTGATGCGTCAAAAGCGCCCGTCGTTGGCTCGGTCGAAGTGATTGTGGCTACTTTAATGGGCGTGATATTATTCAGTGAAGCTATCAATATCGTGGGTGTTGCAGGTATTTTCTTAATTATCTTGTCAATTTATATTATGAATCGCCGAGATGGTGATTTAACAGAAATTAGCTAGGGGGAAGATTGAATGAAAAAATTTGTGAATGCCGTCATTTATAAGCACGACGGAGCGAGTGAAATTCTAGTCGAAGATGGGAAGATTAAAGCCATCGGAACAAACTTAGGCGATGCGGACGAAGTCATCGATCTCGGTGGCCGTGTGGTGATTCCGCCGTATGTCGATTCGCACTTACACTTAGACTACTATATGACCGGTCAAACCGATAAAGCGAAAAACGAGACCGGAACGCTATTTGAAGCAATCGATATTTGGAACGACTTCAAGAAAGGCACGACGAAAGAAGAGATGAAAGAGCGTATGTACGCTGCCATTCGTGATGTCGTCGGTTACGGAACTCAATACATTCGGGCCCAAACTGACTGTACCGACCCAGCGCTAACAGGTATTCGTGCAGCGCTTGAAGTGCGTGACGAGTTAAAAGATAAAGTGACCATTCAAGTCGTAGCCTTCCCACAAAATGGAATGTACTCTTTCTGTGAAGAAGGTAAAACCGGTCGTGATTTAGTTGAAGAGGCTTTACAACTGGGGGCAGACTGTGTTGGCGGTATCCCGCATAACGAGTGGTGCCGTGAAGATGGCGAGAAAGCCGTCAAAGAAATTGTACGTCTTGCGGTGAAATACGATAAGTTAATCGATGTTCACTGTGATGAGACGGATGATACCCAAGCGCGTTTCGTGGAGCAATTGAACGCGGAAGCCATGCGCGTCGGTCGTGGTGACCTTACAACAGCTTCACATACTTGCTCGTTCGGTTCGGCTAACGATGCCTATGCGTTCCGTATGATCGGTCTATTCCGTCAATCAGGATTGAACTTCGTATCTTGTCCAACGGAGAATCTCTTCCTCCAAGCGCGTCAAGATACTTATCCAAAACGTCGTGGATTAACGCGTGTGAAGGAATTTGTCGATAACGATATTAACGTTGCTTTTGGACAAGATTCGATTGTTGATTTATGGTATCCAGCCGGTAACGGAAATATGATGAATATTTTGGACAATGGCATTCACTCTAGCCAATTAATGCGCGAGGAAGATTTTGCCCGTAACTTTGACCTCGTAACATATAACGGTGCGAAATTAATGAAACTCGAAGACGAATACGGTCTGGATGAAGGCAAGCCTGCTAACTTTATCGTACTCGATGCACCGTCTATTTTTGAAGCACAACGTAACCGCGTGGAGTGCTTAGCGTCAATTCGTGGCGGCGAGTATTTATTCAAGAAAAAAGTTCGCGAATACGAAGTCGAAGTTGAGTTGTAATAGTGGACTGAATTACTGAGTCGTTAATCATCCGTCATTTTTGGCGGGTGATTTTTATGTGAGATGGTCCGGGACGTGAAGTTTGGACGACAGTTATCGCCTGTTCGACAAGTGTTGGGAATTACTTATGGAGGGGATTTGATTTATTGAATATCTATCTTGAATTAGCATTCGTTGTGTTGTTCGGTATTTTCGGGGCGACCATCGCCCGTAAATTGAACTTACCGAACGTGACGGGCTACTTACTGGCTGGGATTTTGCTCGGTCCATCGTTATTTCATGTTGTCAATGAGACACATACGCCGGTGATCAACTTCGTCAACGAAATGGCGCTTGGAATTATCGCGCTAGCCATTGGGGGCGAATTTTACTTGCCGGAACTGAAAAAGTTAGGGAAAAATATCTTTATTATTACGCTGATGGAAGTGATTGGGGTCTTAGCGGTTGTCTTTAGTGTGATGTATTTCCTACTTGACCAATCCTTTGTCTTCTCAATTATTATTGCCTCAATGTCCGCAGCGACAGCACCTGCTGGAACGGTGATGGTGATCCGCCAGTACCGTGCAGACGGGCCACTCACTCGGACGATTTTACAAGTGGCTGCGTTAGACGATGCATTTGGCATTATGGCCTTTGGCATTGCCATGAGTTTAGCTAAATTATCGATTGGCTCTGAACAAGTGAACTTATTGTGGATGTTTCTCGATCCACTCTTAGAAATTATCGCATCGCTTGCATTTGGTTTGGTGCTCGGCTTTATTTTCACCTATTGGGTTAAACGAGTGAAGCACAAAGAGACGGTTCTATGTATGATTTTACTGACAATTATGGGATCGATTGGCCTGGCTAATCGTTTAGGCTTATCGGCGTTACTGTGCAATATGATGATCGGTGCCGTCTTAGTGAACTTCCACTCGAGCTCGAAACGCGTGGTCGATGTAATCAATGATTTCGCCCCACCGATCAATTTAATGTTCTTCACTTTTGCTGGAGCGAGTCTGAACTTGTCCGTCCTTTCCTCCATCGGAGTATTAGGTTTGTGCTACGTCTTCTCACGTGCCGGCGGCAAAATTTTAGGCGCAACAGTCGGGGCCAAAATGGTCAAAGCTCCCGAAGCGATTGTCAAATGGCTCGGACTGGCACTCTTGCCACAAGGTGGAATTTCCATTGGTTTGACAATGATTGTTGCGCGCGAATTGCCGCAATTTAGTGCTGAAATTATTACGGTCATCCTGTTCTCGGTATTAATTTTCGAAGTGATGGGACCGATTTTAGCAAAGATTTCAATTACCCAAGCCGGTGAAGTTAACGGCATGAACAAATATAAAGGAGTGAAAAGCTAACACTTATGAAAGCTCTATTTGTAATTTTAAATGAAACTGAAGAACTGAATGCCATTTTGGAAGATTTTGTCAAAGTGGGTGTGCGCGGCGCGACAATCATCGACTCGCAAGGGATGGGCGCCGCTCTCACCATGGGCGACGTACCGATTTTCGGCGGTCTGATGCGCGTGATGCATGATAACAACCGTCCTTACAACAAAGTGATTTTCACGGTAATTGAAGACGAGGCTGTGCTGGAAGCGGCCGTGGGCGTGGTCGACACCCAGCTTGGCGACCTCAGCAAGCCGGGCGTCGGACTGATGTTCTCCGTACCGGTCGACAATGTCTGGGGCTGGACCAACCCCGATTATACTGAATAAAGTTAGATGAGTTTAGTGCTGCATTGCGGTGCCCCTCATTCCCGGACTAGACGGAAAAGAGGGTGGCACTCGTGGTGCGGCTTTTTTTGTGGTTGGGATGCGTGTGCAGGCGACGAAAGTGACGTTATGGTAACGATAACCCCAGCTTGGCACCCGTAGGCGTAGTTATGGAGCAAGCAACTCCCGCTCAATGCCATGAGACGGAGTTCGGCGGCCAACAACTCCAGTTCAGCCTCGCCGAGATGGAGTTCTGCACACAACAACCCCGACTCAACCAATCCGAGATGGAGTTCCCAGTCAAACAACTCCAACTCAACCATCCTCAGATGGAGTTCCGCACACAACAACTTCGACTCAACCAACCCGAGATGGAGTTGCTCACACAACAACTCCGACTCAACAGACCCGAGATGGAGTTCTGCGCCCAACAACTCCAACTCAACCACCCGCAGCTGGAGTTCTACATGCAACAACTCCAGCTCAACTCCACTCAGATGGAGTTCCCAGTCAAACAACTCCAACTCAGCAACCCTCAGATGGAGTTCCCAGTCAAACAACTCCAGCTCAACCGACCCGAGATGGAGTTACCAGTCAAACAACTCCAGCTCAACCCAACAAGATGAACAAAGTCACCGCAAATGTTCAGCTCAACTCCGCGAGATGAACAGTCCCACCACCAATCTTCAGCTCAACTCCACGAGATGAACAATCCCACCACAATTGTTCAACTCAACTCCGCGAGATGAACAGTCCCACCACAAATGTTCAGCTCAACTCCGCGAGATGAACAATCCCACCACAAATGTTCGGCTCGACTCCGCGAGATGAACAAAATCACCACCAATGTTCAGCTCAACCCAACAAGATGAACAAAGTCACCGCAAATGTTCAGCTCAACTCCGCGAGATGAACAGTCCCACCACCAATCTTCAGCTCAACTCCACGAGATGAACAATCCCACCGCAAATGTTCAGCCCAACCCCACGAGATGAACAGTCCCACCACAAATGTTCAGCTCAACTCAACAAGATGAACAAAGTCACCGCAAATGTTCAGCTCAACTCCGCGAGATGAACAGTCCCACCACCAATCTTCAGCTCAACTCCACAAGCTAAACAAAATGCCACCCATACCCACAATCCATCCCTCCCAAATCAACACAAACCCAACCAATCCCACTCTAGCCAATACTACCCAACACCACCCCAAGCAACCCCATTCCAACCCTTACCCCATCACATTTTTCTGAAAAATGTCGAGTTCGATTCGCATCTGTTGAAAAAGAGGAGTATAATGGGTGCAGCCACAATTTAATGGAGGGATCTGATTTATTGAATATTTATTTAGAGTTATCGTTAGTAATATTGTTCGGGGTGCTGGGCGCTGCGGCTGCCCGTAAGGTAAACCTGCCCAATGTCACGGGGTATTTGATTGCTGGGGTCCTTTTGGGACAGTCACTGCTTCATGTAGTGGGCGAGGCGCATTTACCGATTATTAATTTCGTCAATGAGATGACGCTAGGGATGATTGCTTTTGCAATCGGGGGCGAATTTTATCTTCCAGAATTGAAGAAACTTGGAAAGAATATTTTCGTCATTACATTAATGGAAGTAGTTGGTGTACTGACGGTAGTATTTTGTGTAATGTACTTCGCACTGGGACGGTCGTTCGCGTTCTCAATGATTATTGCCTCGATGTCCGCATCTACTGCGCCGGCGGGAACAGTGATGGTCATCCGCCAATATCGGGCAGACGGACCGCTGACTCGGACGATTTTGCAAGTGGCTGCGCTCGATGATGCGTTCGGTATTATGGTGTTCGGTATTTCGATGAGCTTAGCCAAATTATCGCTAGGTAGCGAAGAAGTTAACTTCGCGCAAATGTTGCTCGATCCATTATCTGAAATTGTCTTTTCACTGCTGTTAGGAGCCGCTATCGGACTGGTTTTCACTTATTTTGTTAAAAAAATTACGAGCAAAGAGACCATGTTATGCTTTATTCTCTTAACAATTCTAGGTGCCATAGGCTTAACGCAACGCTTAGGACTATCAGCGTTACTATGCAATATGATGATTGGAGCGACTTTGGTAAACTTCCATCGCAATTCCAAACGAGTGGTCGATATTATCAATGATTTTGCCCCACCAACTAACTTGATGTTCTTCACCTTTGCTGGGGCGAGCCTCAACCTTTCCATCTTATCAACAATCGGTTGGCTCGGTGTAATTTACGCCTTTTCTCGTGCCAGTGGTAAAATTATTGGGGCAACGCTTGGATCCAAAATGGTTCACGCCAAAGACACCATTGTCAAATGGCTTGGTTTAGCATTACTTCCTCAAGGGGGCGTTGCGATTGGGATGACCATGATTGTCGCACGCGAGTTACCGCAATTTAGTGCAGAGATTACGACCTTAACCTTATTCTCCGTACTGATTTTTGAAGTGTTAGGACCGATTTTATCTAAAATTTCGATTACGCAAGCCGGTGAAATTAACGGCATGGATAAATTATAAAGGAGGCGCATCACAAGATGAATGCATTATTTTTAATTTTAAATGAGACTGAAGCATTGAATTCGATCTTGGAAGATTTTGTCGAAGTAGGCGTGCATGGCGCAACAATTATTGATTCGCAGGGGATGGGTGCTGCCTTAACGATGGGCGATGTGCCAATCTTCGGCGGCTTGATGCGGGTGATGCACGATAATAACCGTCCGTACAACAAAGTTATTTTCACAGTCATTAAAGACGATCGTGTCCTAGGCGCTGCGGTTGAAGTGGTCAACCGACACTTAGGTGATATGAGTAAACCCGGCGTCGGACTCATGTTCTCGGTTCCAGTTAATAATGTCTGGGGTTGGACCGCACCGGTAAATGACGATTAAACCTCGCTTCAAATGATTACTTTCAAAAAGAGCCTCACCTCAATGGGTGTTGGCTCTTTTTTTAATAGAATGAATCATATTATTTTAATTGTTAATCTAGAGGAAGCAGCTAAATTCAAAATTCGGTTCGATCGGTTGAAGTCCCATTAAAAAGACCTTTAGCTCAGCTAAAAGTCTTTAGGCTACTTTGATTAAATAACGGAATGAACCGTAAAGTGACGTGCTTCTAAAGCTTCAACAAGTGCCGCCACATCGGTCGCATCAACGTGTAATACAACCCGGATTAAGTCATTTAAATGATAGACCATCATATGCGTTAAATTAATTTGGCAGCTGTGTAACGCCTCACCCACTTCTTCAACAATGCCAATCCGATCTTCTACTACTTCAAGCACGAGACTCTTTCCAGGCGTTTGTGCGCCAGAAATATCGACAAAGGCTCGGAAGATATCCTTATCGGTAATAATCCCGACGAGCTCGTTGACTTCGGTGACGACGAGTGCACCGATATTTTTATCGGTCATTTGTTGAGCGGCTTCGTTTAGGAGGCAAAGAGGTGGAACTGTTGGCACCCTTGTAAGCATAATATCTTTAGCAGTGGCTTTATCCAACAGGTAGTTCACTTCATGTCGGTCTAAGCTAGACGCATTCGAGGGTAAACTCTCGATTAATAAATCATGGGTGACCAATCCGACGAGCTGATTATTTTCTACAACTGGCAAACGATTGATTCGATGGTGTTTTAATAAATCTTGGCACTGTAGTAATGACGTCGTCGGTTCAATGGTAATTAAGTTTGTGGACATATAGTCTTTTACATACATACGCTTATCCTCCTAAATATGCTTTTTGGACTTCAGGACTATTCAGTAGACTTTGGCCTGTTCCGCTAGTGACAATCCGACCAGTCTCGAGCACATAGCCACGATCTGCAATCTCTAAAGCCATTTTAGCATTTTGTTCGATTAAAAGCACGGTCGTTCCGGTCGATTGAATTAGTTGAATAATATTAAAAATTTCTTGAATAAAGATCGGTGCTAACCCCATAGAAGGCTCATCCAGTAACAACAACTTCGGCCGACTCATTAGAGCCCGCCCCATCGCCAACATCTGTTGCTCGCCACCTGATAATGTTGCAGCATCTTGCTTTAAACGTTCTTTTAAGACGGGAAATCGTTGATAGATTTGTTCCAAATCTTCTTCAACTGCTTCACGGTCTTTGCGAAGGAAGGCTCCGAGTTCTAGATTTTCCTTAACAGAGAGTCCTTTGAAGACATGCCGACCTTCCGGCACATGAGAAATCCCATCATTCACTCGTTGCTGGGGTGATAGACTATCTAAAGAACGACCTAAGTAGCTTATCTCACCGCTTTTTACGCGTTCAAGTCCGGATAAAGCTCGTAGGATGGTCGTTTTACCGGCACCATTCGCTCCGATTAAGGTCACAATCTCACCTTCATTGACCGTAAAGGAAACATCTCTTACAGCTTGAATCATGCCATAATGGACGGTTAAATCTTTCACTTCTAACATGATTACAACTCCCCTCCTAGATACGCTTTAATCACCGCTGGATCTTGTTGAATCTCTGCGGGTGTGCCCGTCGCAATCAATCGACCGTACTCCAGTACATAGATCCGTTCGCATAATTCCATCACAAACGACATATCATGCTCGATGACGACGACCGTTAATTGATAATCTTGGCGAACTTGTTGGATTAACTGCTTCAGTTCTTCCGTTTCATTCGGGTTCATCCCCGCAGCCGGCTCATCTAAAAATAAAATTTTCGGCTGGGTTGCTAAAGCTCGGACCATCTCTAACTTACGTTGCTCACCATAAGCTAAATTTTTAGCCTGATCTTGTGCTAAATGGTCGAGTTTGAAAATCGTTAATAATTCCATCGCTTCAGCTTTTAATGCGGCTTCACTATAATAGTGCGTACGTGTTCGTAGGAGCGCATGCCAACCGTTAGACCCTTGGTGACGGTGCATCGCGACTAAGACATTTTCTAAGACGGTCATGTCTTTAAAGAGTCGAATATTTTGGAAAGTACGCCCTAGACCGTATCCGTTAATCGTATCGGGTGATAGCCCATTGAGGGTCTTCATCTCCCCTTGATGGGCCAATTGAATCGTACCACTAGAAGGCACATAGACGCCACTTAACAAGTTGAAGAAGGTCGTCTTGCCAGCCCCATTGGGTCCAATCAAGCCGATAATTTCACCCGAACCGATTTGCATGGATATATTCGCTACCGCGGTCAGCCCGCCAAAGTGCTTGGTTAAACCTTGAACTTCTAATAAAAGTTCCATTAAGCTACCTCCTTCGTTGCTTGATTTGAATCCGTTGGTTTGAACCAACGTTCGATCCAAGATGCTAATCGCCATTCATGCGTTCCGAGCAATCCACCCGGTCGGAAAATCATAATGACAATCAATGCCACACCATAAATAACCATCCGTAGTTGACCATAATCTTGCAACACCAGATTTAAAATGCCCAAGACAACCGCGGCAATAATGGTGCCAGTAAAGCTTCCGATACCACCAAAGACGACAATAATTAATATGTCGATCGAACGGTTAAAGGTAAAGTCATTCGGTGTCACCACCCCGATATAGGTAGCTTGGAGCGCACCGCCAACGGCTGCGGTCGCAGCTGCTAAGACAAACGCCGCAACTTTGTAACGCGTCAAGCGGATACCCATCGCTTCTGCTGCAATATCGTCTTGCGCAATCGCTCGAGTCGCTCGTCCGATACTTGAATAAGCATAATTTAAGATGAGAATGGTCGTCAGAACGAGTAGTGCATAGGTCAACTGCCAACTCGTAACATTGGTAATTCCAGCAATCCCAGCTGGACCGTTCGTAACGCTACGCCAATTGTTAATACAAACGCGAATAATTTCTCCAACCCCTAACGTTGCAATCGCTAAGTAGTCTCCTTTAAGTCGTAACGTTGGAATCCCAACAACGAGGGCAACCACCACTGCTAATAACACACCTATCAACATACCAAGGGCTAAGGCAAGATACGGGTTATCAACCATTCGGCTCATCACAGCCGTTGAGTAGGCACCGAGCGCAATAAAACCAGCATGTCCCAAGGTAAATTGTCCCGCAACCCCCAGTACTAGATTAAGTCCTAGCGCATAAATCATATTAAACATAATGGTCATTAACGTATTTTGGTAGAAAGGAGTGATAATATTCCAATGGATTAGAGCGGTTAATACGCCGTAGATTAAAGTGATCAACGCCATCCAATATAAGTTTTTTCGATGTAATCGTTGCATATGTCGACTCCTTTCTAAACTTTCTCACGTACAGACTTACCTAAAAGACCGGAAGGTAAGACGAGTAAAATAATAATTAATAAGCCATAGACGACTGCATCTTTATACATCGCGCCGCCCATATAGGTGACTAAAGTTTCTAAGATACCAATCAAGTAGCCCCCGATCATGGCGCCAGGAATGCTGCCAATACCACCAACAACGGCCGCGATAAAGGCTTTCAGTCCGGGAGCGGTTCCCATTGTTGCTTGAATCGAGTTGTAGTAGATTCCGACTAAGATTCCCGCCAACCCTGCAAGCGCTGATCCTAAAGCAAAGGTAAAAGAGATTACTTGATCGACATTAATTCCCATGAGCTGAGCCGCATCTTGATCGACCGCCACCGCTCGCATCGCTTTTCCCATGCGCGTATGTTGAACGATAATTTGTAAGGCAATCATCACCGTAATCGTGACCGCTAAGACAAGTAGTTGCTTTGAATTGACGATCAACCCAAAGACTTTAAACATTTTTACTTCGATCGGCGCTGGAAATGCGCGCATCTCAGGACCGACAAAATAAATCATTAAATTTTGAATTAAGTAAGAGACGCCAATCGCTGTAATTAAAGCCGCAATGCGGGTGGAATGGCGCAGAGGTTTGTAGGCAATTCGCTCAATTAAGACCCCCACAACAGCGATCACCCCCATTGTAATTAATAGCGCAAGCATCCAGTTCACGCCGAGAATCGTGACTAAATAATAGCCTAAAAATGCCCCTAACATATAAACATCACCGTGTGCAAAGTTAATTAAGCGAATCGTCCCGTATACCATCGTATAGCCAAGTGCGATCATCGCATAAATACTGCCTAAAGCAATGCCATTCACCATTTGTTGCATCAATAATTGCATGACTCTATGTCCCTTCTATTTTAATTTGTTTGATTTCCGGTCGTTTAACCTGATGTGAAGCATTACTCCGCTTCAACATACTCAGTACTTGCGATGGTTCCATTTTCTAATTTAATCATTAAAGCCGCTTTGACTGGATTATGATGCTCATCAACAGAGAAGACACCCGTTACCCCTTCAAAATCTTGCGTCGCTTCAAGTGCTGCTTTGATTGATGTTGGTTCTGCTTCGCCCGCTCTTTCAATCGCATCAAGTAATAAGCATGCCGCATCGTAAGCTGTGGCTGAGAACGTATCAGGTTCCTCACCGTACTCTTCTTGGTAGTCTTTAACAAATGTTTGAACTGCTTCAACATCCGATGTCGTTGAGAAATGACTTGTAAAGTAAATGTCGGTTGCATATTGCGGGCTCGCTAAGTCAATTAACGTTGGACTATGGAGGCCGTCTCCACCAATAATCGGTTGCGTTAATCCTAATTCGCGCGCTTGTTTAATGAATAAGCCTGCCTCGTTGTAATAAAGTGGTAAATACAATACATCGAAATCTTGACTTAATAAACTTGAAATCGTCGCCGTAAAGTCGGTATCACCTGACTGGATACTGTCGGTATAAACGATTTCGCCACCCGCTTCGGTGAAACTTTCTTTGAAAGCATCAGCCAAACCAAGTGAGCTATCGACCGCTTGGTCACTCACTAACGCAGCACGCTTCGCTTGCAACTGATTGACTGCGTATTGTCCTGCCAAACTACCTTGGTAGGAATCTTCAAATGCAACACGGAAGAAGTATTTGTACAGTTCACCGCGATCATTATACGTTATCCCGTCTAACGTGGCTGCCGGTGCCACACTTGGTACTTGCGCTTCTTCCAGCACTGGCATCTGGGCTAACACATTTCCTGATGGTGCTGGTCCGACGACTCCGACAACGCCTTCTCCGACCAGGCGTTTCGCCACCGAGACGGTCTCGGTTAAATCAGAGCGGTTATCATACTCGATATATTCTAATTGTTTCCCTAGAACACCGCCTGCTTCATTGGCTTGTTTAATCGCTAGGCGCACTCCTTTTGACATTGGGGTTCCGTAAGAAGCTGTTGCGCCTGAAAGTTCGAAGTTTCCACCGATTTTAATCGTTTCTTCGGCTTGGACCGAAAGTCCCATTGCCAGTTGTGCTAAAACTAATCCAGTTGCCATCACTTTTTTTACGAATTTCAAATTCATTTTCATCATCTCCGTTTCATTTTTTGGACTTACAATTCGAAAACAAAAGACCTAGCGTAGATATAAATCTAAGCCAGGTCTCTCGATATCTATCCTGTTGGGCCCATCGGAATGAGTATCGCCTCGCTTAGATTAAATCTATGCGGGCGTCATGAATAACAGCACCTCATAGATACAAACAAATTGCTTGAACGTGTTTGTATCTATAAAGTAGACACAAACACTATCTAATGATAATGCTGACAATAATTGCTGAGTTAAGGCGATGCTGTTGATTCATTTTAATCCCTCTCCTGTATTCGATGGATTTAGTATAACAAAACCATAAGTCTTTGGCAAGCATTTTTTAATTTCATTTTAATTTTTCATTCGAATTATGAGAGATTGGTTGTTTTTTCTAATTAGCGTGCTATAATTCAAAGTATTAAATTCAATCAATAAATTAATAGAGGAGGATGCTTTATGCGAAGAAAACAGACACATATATTCATTAAGATCGGGGTCATTTTCGCTTTATTAAGCAACCTTTTTTCTTTAAATGTTAATGGTGCAGCGAATGAGGAAACTGGCGAACCGATTAAAATTGGTGCTAATTATGAGCTCTCTGGCTCTGCCGCTTCATACGGTCAGCAAATGTTAGAAGGATTAGAACTGGCCGTCGCACAAGTGAATCATGCCGGTGGATTATTAGGCGGACGCCCGATCAAAATCATCTCTTATGATAACAAGTCCGATATTACCGAATCTGCCTCCGTCGCTCAGCGGTTGGTTAGCCAAGGGGTGGTCGGCGTGGTCGGTCCAGCTTTAACCGGGACGACTCAGGCGCAACTACCGATCTTGGAGCAAGCCGGAATTCCAAGTGTCTCACCATCCGCCACCGATGATGCAATGCCTTTCGATAAGAATGGCAACGTCTTGAAGTACTTCTTCCGTGTGTGCTTCAGCAATTCTTATCAAGGCCAGATTGGCGCTCGCTTTGTAGCAAATGAGTTAGGTGCAAAAAGAGCCGTTGTCTTAACCGATCAAGCTGCTGATTATTCCCAAGGCTTGGTCGATGCTTTTAGTGAGGAGTTCCAGCAGCTTGGTGGCGAGATTGTGTTCGACACTGCTTTCCAAAGTGGTGACACCGACTACTCTGCCATTTTGACATCACTCTTTGGAATTGATTACGACGTGATCTACTTACCTGCTTATTACAACGAGGCTGGACTCTTTATTAAGCAAGCACGCGAGCTAGGCATTACTCAGCCTATCGTCGGCACAGACGGATATTCGAGCCCAGTATTGTTAGAGCTTACAGGACCCGCTGCCGCTAACGATATTTACTATACCGATCACTTCTCGCCTGAAAGTGACGACCCAGCCATTCAGTCCTTCCTGTCTGACTATCAAATCCGCTTCGACAAGCCGGCCGGAACGTGGCAAGCGTTGGGCTACGATGCGGCCCGCTTGATTTTTGACGCGATTGAACGCGCCGGGTCCGATGACCCAGCCAAAATTACCGAAGCGCTGGCGGCAACCACTGATTTCAGAGGTGTAGCGGGCACTTTCGCCATCGATGCCAACCATAACCCCGTCAAACCTGCCATTATGATTGAGCTGCAGCAAGGCACAATCCACTCCGCTAAGTTCGTTAAATGATTTGTTGAAAGTACCCAGTCGGCTGATTACAGCCGACTTTTTTTGTGTGGGGATTTGTTCAGCTTGGCTTTGTCAGATGGACAAAGTTTGTGGGTTTGAGCAGTTTAGCTTCGTCAGATGGAGTCCCGGGCCCAACAACTTCACCTCAGCTACCCTAAGATGGAGTTCCGAGACCAACAACTCCGACTCAACCTCCCCGAGATGGAGTTCCGCGCCCAACAACTCCGACTCAACCGCCTTCAGATGGAGTTGCCGCACAACTAACTCCGACTCAATAACCTCCATTTCTTAAATTTTTATTAATTCTCCTTTTTCGTACAAAATCCTTTAATTTTTGGGTATCTATTGGTAGCCAAAAATAAAAAAGGAGGTTCTCAATGCTGAACTATTTGCTTACGTTACATTTTCGAAATCATCATCTGTACAAAAAGGAGCTCGAAAATCTGATTGCTGGCTATGAGGGTGAGCGCCGTTTTATCGAGCTAGCCGATCAATTTTCACAGAAAAAATTATCCCTCATTTGGGATTATACTTTTGATATCGGGACTTTTACGCAGATTGATGTCATGATATTGACGCAAAACAGTTTGAATGTGTATGAGATTAAGAATTATCATGCACAATGTGAATCTGATGGGGTAACTTTTAAATATAATGACCATGTCGTTGCAAACAATCCTTACACTCAGTGCCGAATGGCGACTTCACGACTGACTAATCTGTTGCGGCGTGAGAGAATCGATATTGATGTCATTCCGCACCTCGTTTTGATTCATCCCAATTGTCAAATGAAACTAGCTAACCTCGAAAATGATATTTCCACGCTGATGATGATTGATATTCCGAAACATATTTATCAACTTCCGCCGATGGAACCGCGCACTGCTGATCGGATTTTGTCGACGCTCAATAAATACCGTTGCGTGTCACCATACCAACCTCACACGCAATATCCTTTCGATTTGAATCAACTCACACCGGGAATATTTTGTCCAGAATGTGGTAGTTATTATATCGAAATTCAAAATCGATGCCTCGTATGTCAAAATTGTAACTGCCAAGAGGAAAAATCAAGCGCCGTTAAGCGCCTGATTGCGGAGTGTGCGACTTTGTTTCCAGAGCAGACTTTTCAGAAGAAGGACTTGCTGTATCTAAATAATAAACAAGTTGGCGATTCGACGATACATCTTTTGACTCATAAGTACTGTGAACAAATTAAGAAAGGATACTATCAAAGTCACGATGAATTTTCGATTTCGCAATTATTGAAACTCTATTACAGAAAGGGTCGGTAAAATTCAGATGGTGATAGTGGTGAAACTCCAACTCAACTACCCGTAGATGGAGTTCCGAACCCAACAACTCCAACTCAACACCACTCAGATGGAGTTCCCGCACAACTAACTCCAGCTCAGCTGCTCGCAGATGGAGTTCCACACAAAACAACTCCAACTCAACACCACTCAGATGGAGTTCCCGCACAACTAACTCCAGCTCAACCGCCTCAGATGGAGTTCCTGATCAAACAACTCCAGCTCAATCATCCTCGGATGGAGTTCCACACGCAACAACTCCAACACAACCCCACTCAAATGAAGTTCCTTCCCCATTAACTTCATCTCAACCGCTCGCAGATGGAGCTTCGTAGCATAACTTCACATTCGTAACAGAGTCAAGTATGATTAGTTTAATGGAATAAAAGGAGTTTGATTTATATGAAGGATTTTATGGTCTATATTTCAAGTGATGAGGTAGATACGGCGCTACTACTCAAGAAGACATTGCTGGTTGTGATCATTATTGCAATATCCATCTTACTGAGCCGGCTGACCCAGTGGTTAGTACGCAAATGGACGGATGAAGAGATACGTACGGCACGTTATATTCGAGTCATTCGCACGTTACTTATTCTGATCAACATAATACTAATCTTGAAAATCTATTTCTCACAAGGTCGTGCGTTTAGTATTATGGTGACACTGGTTCTGGCATTTTTTGCCTTAGCTGTTAAAGATTTAATTGTAGATATTGTGGCTTACTTTTATATTATGATTCGCAAGCCATTCTCAATTGGGCAGGTCATTGAAATTAACCATGTCATTGGTGAGTTGGTTGACATAGACTTTTTGCAATTTAACTTGTCGGAAATGGGCGACCTTACAACAGCCATGACGCACACTGGCCGGTATATTAGCATTCCGAATCGTTTTATTTTTGAGCATCCAGTTTTCAATTATAACTTCAACGATCCGTTTGTGATGGTGGATATCTCGATTACAATTACGTTAGATTCAGATCGCGATCAAGCTCTACGAATCGCTGGCAAGACTGCCTACGAGAAATATGAAAGTATGATTGAAAATTATGACCCGGAAGCTGTCGAGCACTTCTTAAATAAGTTAGATAGCCATGATGAGCGGGGCAAGCCAACACTGCGAGCCGAGCTAACGAATATTGGATTTAATATTTATGTTCAATTTTTCACTGCTTATGATGAGATGGGTAAAAATAAGATGATTATGCGCAATGCTATCTACGATGCTTTTAATCAAGCTGGTATCAAACTTCCACAAACTTATTCTATCCAGCTAGATTAACCCCAACTCATGCTCACTCCATACAAAACGCCTTGAAAGCTTCAAGCGAAGTTTTCAAGGCGAGTTTTTATTTTAACTTTTCCCACTCATCACGCAAGATGCCGTACATCAAGCTATCGTAAAAGACACCTTGATAGTAGCGGACTTTACGGATGCGCGCTTCTTGTTGCATACCCAGCTTGGTCGCAGCGTGCATCATGCCAGGATTACCGCTCCAAGTCACTAAGCCAATATGTTCCAGCTCTGGATACAAGTCAAAAATAATATCTAGCCACTGTTGCATGGCGCGGGTGCCGATGCCTTGTGACCAGTAATTCTCATCGTAAATAATGATTCCAATGTTGAGCCACTGGGTGGCTTCATTTTCCCAGTAGTAGGAGACCATCCCGATCAGCTGGCCATCGACTTTAATGCCACGCACCCAATCAGCTAGCAAAAACTCTGCTACTGATGAGCCGGCAAATGCCTCCGCACTCTCAAAAGCACTGTAGTCATTAAAATAAGGTGCGTTGAACCGAGTCCAAGCAGGCGCTTCTTGCGAAAAGCCAATTTGCCAAAGATGAGACAAGTCTGCTGACTGAATCTTAATTAGTTGTACGGTTGACATCCATCCTCACCCTTTCTCTTAATCCCATCGAACACAGCACCATCCTCACCCACACAAAGCCCTGTTCTTCCAAACCAAGTCAAGTACAACCGCCCCCATAAGTAGATAATTGCGGCACTTACTAAGCTCGTAACCCAGAGGTAACCGAGCGGACTGTTCCAAATAAAGTGCAAGCCCATCGGCATCAACGCGCTAACCCAGAGCCAACCTAGCGACAAACTCTCCACCTTCTCGCGGTACCATAACCACAGTCCCCAGACCCCAGCGGTCGTCACGCCGGTCATCATCCAGTGCGATGACAGTGCCCCGGCTGCGCGGTAAGCCGCCATTTCGAAAGTAATGGTCTCAGCTTGCAAGACATAATTTAAATCTTCAATCAATTGGAAACCAAAACCAATTACCATTCCAATCACAAAAGCTGCGCTAAGACGGCGCTCGCCAATCAAATACATCACTAACAAGGCACAAGCGCATTTTAAGATCTCTTCAACAAACGGTGCGGCTAGCGCATCATTCCAGTCAATCAACCATTCTGCATTAGGAAGTGCTAAGTACCAGAGCGACTCAATATAAGTATTCGCTTCACCGGCCAGCCAGCCTGAGACGAAGCAACCGACCATGATCGTAATGATCCCAGCTTCAAAGCTCAACCCGACTTGTCGCCAGAGCCGTCGCATCAATAGCCCGAGTGGGATACAATAAATCACGACCAATCCAAGCCCACTCAAATACTCGCCTAACTCTAACAAGGTTACTTCTCCAAAATACAAATTTTCCATTTCGTATTCTAAACCAATCGACATTAAAACTAATAATCCAAAAATAATTACTTTTCTTTTCATTATTCATCCGACTCCTATTTCAATCTGTATGGAGCTATTATACGCACACCCTACACGAAATAAAAGAGCCGATGAAAAAATTCATCCGCTCTTCATCATAGATTCAACGCCTAATTTTAATTTAGCTCTTCCCGATCCACAAAAACAACACGTGGCTCTTCGAAAGAGTGATCATGCAACTTCAAGTCACTATCTACCGTAAAGTGAAGCTGATACTTATCATTTACATAACCTGCTGGATCATTCAGCTTCTCGAGTAGGAGAGTTCGGAATGCTTCACTTTCAAAGCTAATGATAGCAGAATTTGTCAAGTCATCATCATCAATAATAATGAAATGGTAGGTATCAATTCCCTCAGCGACACTTGCATCCCAATCTTCTTCTCTAAGCGTAAACCAAGCCACTAGTTCATGGTCTGGAGAATGTGTCACCGAGACTCGGACTTGATCATAGGCATCGGGATAGAACGATTTGACATGGTGATACAGCTCATTGCGGGTGTCATACTCCGATTCCCTCTCCGCCACTGCTTGAACAATCGATTGTGGTAGACGTTCGACTTGAACTGGAATCTCCTCCGGCTCTAAAACAATACTTGGATAAATATTATCAATCATACTTAATTCTTCTCGAACTGAACGATCCAACTGCTCGATATTCGGTGAGAAGACATAGTGCTCCTCCAACTTCGCTGGAATGGTAATATTTTGCATTGCTGGTTTATAAAAATACGTTGTAACTGCACCCGCTTCATTAATGCGTTCCTGGTCAAGCACTTCTTTCCACGAAACATTTGGAAAGCGGCGGCGAATAAATTTGCCTATTTCTTCTGCCTCAAACAAATCTTTAAACTCTTGATCACTTTGCTCGATACGCCGCTCGATCCGTTCTAGGGCTTGATGGATATCAAATAAATCTTCTAAGCGGTCACTACAATCCCCTGTCGCAGTCTCGCAGGCTACTTCTTCTTCCAATAACTCATCCAACCCATACGTAATAAAACGAATATAGGTCAACTTAATCGCATGATAGAACTTGTTTACCAAATTTGGATTATCTTGAATCACTTGTCCATCGCTCAATACATTATGTAACTTTAAAAATTTGATACTAAAAAATAATTCTTCATTATCATGGTAATTCTCGTCATCCGTTTCAACATATAGTTCTTCTAATTTATCTAAGGTGTCGTTGTAGAACTCTTGTTGCTTCAATTCATTTTCACGGCGTGATTGCTGATCCTCTTCAAGGTCCTCGCGCTCTTTATTGCGAATATACCCACTCAGCGTAATCGGAACTGATAAGGCCGCAGCAACAAATGTACCATCCGTAAAGATTTTCAATAATTCTTCCGCATTCCAGCGATCTAATAGGTAGATCACCGTCAACAAGCCAATAATAATGAATAGCTCGATAATCAGCTCAGTCCGTCCAATAAATCGTCGTTTCTTTTTCATCGATCTTCTCCTTTTTCTGGTTCCTTATTATTATAGCCTATTCAGCCTAATTCTTTAAATTCAAACCATTCCCAATACGAATGCTCTTCTAAAAGACACCCCGCTATGGTACAGTAAGACTGACTTAAAGGAGGTTTGCTTGTGTTATATTTACCAGGTTTATTATTAGCAGCACTCATTGCAGTGGTGGCACGATTTATTGAAGGACTACTGCCAATTCCATTTATTTCTGCTTCAGTAATTGCGCTCTTTCTTGGGATGTTGATTCATTATTTCCGTCCGAAAAATGATTTGATCGAGCCAGGTGTGACCTTCGCTTCGAAACGCGTTTTGAAGTTAGCAATTATTTTACTTGGGGCTTCTTTAGATATTAATACCATCTTCCATGTTGGCCAACTCTCAATCTTCGTCATGTTCTTTACATTACTCACTTGTTTTGGTGGAGGTTACTTGATTGGAAAAGCACTGGGACTTGATTGGAAACTATCCAACTTAATCTCGGCCGGAACCGGCATTTGTGGCGGATCTGCCATTGCAGCGATTGCCCCCGTTATTGAGGCGAAACCAATCGATGTGGCTTTTGCGATGAGTGCGACCTTTATCTTCGATATGTTTATGATTATTTTATTCCCAATCATGGGACGGGCTCTGCACTTATCCGATGTGGCGTATGGGTTATGGACGGGAACGGCGGTCAATGATACCGCATCGGTTGTAGCGGCGGGTTACGCCTACAGTGAGGCGGCTGGCGATTTCGCAACGATGGTGAAGTTAACCCGAACATTGGTCATCATTCCAACCGTGATCATCTTTGCATTAATTCATCACCGTATGAAACAACGTGAGCATCATAGCGAGCATCGCGTTCAACTCAATATATCAAAGATTTTCCCACTGTTCATTGTCTTTTTCTTATTAATGTCGGCTGCACGAACGGTCGGCTGGATTCCAGTTCATTTGGCAGAAAACTTAAAATGGCTCAGTAAGTTCCTGATGGTCACAGCACTTGGAGCGATTGGACTTAATACGAGTCTCAAAGAAATGAAAGAAGTCGGCCATGCACCGATGTTGCATGGCTTGATCGTCTCAATCCTCGTAATTATTGTGGCGATCAGTGTCGAATGGCTGATGGGGCTCGTTTAAGACGAGCTCTTTATTAAATCTCAAAATAGAAAACCTTTACAAAATAACTAGAGATTCGTACAATATAGATACAAAAATTATAAGGGGGTTTTTCGTATGGCAAGATTAGACGGTAAAGTGGCAATTATTACGGGTGGCGCGAATGGGATGGGTGAATCTCATTCACGATTATTTATTCAAGAAGGTGCTAAAGTTGCCATCACCGATATTGATGAAGCAAAAGGTCAACAATTAGCTGAAGAACTCGGTGAAAATGCAATCTTTATCAAACACGATGTCGCTAGCGAAGAAGATTGGCAACACGTCGTCAAAGAAACTGAAGCGGCTTTTGGCCCAATTAACGTACTCATCAACAATGCGGGAGTGTCAACTGTGCTATCGGCAGAACATTCCTCGCTCGAAGATTATCTACGTATTGTAAATATTAACCAAGTCTCTGTCTTCCTTGGTATGCATTATGTCATCCCTTCGATGAAGGAAGCTGGAGCGGGATCGATTGTTAATATTTCCTCAATTAATGGTATGAACGGAGGCGCAATTGGTTATACCGATACGAAATTTGCGGTTCGCGGGATGAGTAAAGCAGCTGCCAAAGAACTGGCACAATACCATATCCGGGTCAACTCCGTCCATCCGGGAATTATTAATACGCCGATGGTCCAACACAGTGAGGCTTTTGACCAAATTCAAGCGATGGTCAACTTTGTGCCATTGAAACGGATGGCTGAACCTGAAGAAATCTCTAACTTAGTCCTATTCTTAGCGTCTGATGAGTCGAGCTACTCTACGGGCTCTGAGTTTATTGCCGATGGTGGTATTTTGGCATAAAATTTTTACAACAACACATTCACGCTAACAAATAAAAACGGCAGACTGATTGAAGTCCGCCGTTTTTAAACTTTTTAATTCATCTGATTGCCATATAATTTTCGTTGGGTTGCCTCAATAATCGGCTGCATCGCTTCACCTCGCAATTCGCTTAACTGAGTCAATGTCTCTGTAAGAGCTTGTTCAACTTCAGCAGCCAACTCCTCTGCCATCCCTTGCGTAGCTTCATCAAATGCCGCTTCCGGCAAATCTGTCTCTAACAACAACCGCTCTGCTGGGACTTGTTGGACGTACGCGCGACCTTTTTTCGTTTGAAGCATATCAGGGTGGACAGATAGATACCCCCCTTGCTTAATATGACGCATCAGCTGGTCACTCGTTCCGTTAAAGCGATGAAGAATCACCGCCGTATTCGCTTGATAAACTCCAGTACGTTCGATTAAATCAATCACATCGTCTTGCGAACGGACGGCATGAATCGAGAGCGTATAAGGACCGGATTCCCCATCCTCTAATGACGCTTGTTCGACAATCATGTCGAGTATTCGCTCAAATACTTCACGTTGCAATTGTCGCCCTGCTTCGTCAATTTCTTTTCTCGCATCGTCGAGCCCAATTTCTCCAATCGAACGCGTCTTTGACAACATGGCTTGAAAGATGGAAAGCTCCACTTCGAATTGATCACGTGATTCAATCCACCAAGGGTGCCAACCCAACGCCGGGCGCAAAGTCCAGCCAGATTGCGCATACACTTGTGCCAACTGGTAGACCTGTTCGAATTGGCTCGGCAATACAGTCTGCGCTACTAATTGAATATCCAAAGCATTGAGGTGTTCAACGAATTCACTTTGAACTGCTGAATCTTTAATAAAATCAAAGTGATAATGGGAATCGATTAACATGCTTGCACCCCTTTTCGAATGACTACGGTTCTAATCCTGAAAGTCGCCGAATCACTTTACCTGCGAGCATTTGTCCCATAATCGGCGGCATGTACGAGACGGTACCAAGTCGGGTCGAACGATCCGCTCCCGCTTCGCTCTCGAACTTGAAGGCCGGTTCGGTCGAATAGATGACTTCCACATGTTCAACGCCGACTTTACGATATTCGCGACGCATGACTTTCGCTAACGGACAATAACTCGTTTTACGAATATCGCTAAAGGTCAATCGCTCGGGATCGAATTTATTCGCCGCACCCATGGCAGCGACCAGTGGCAAGGATTCCTCCTGGCACCAAGCAGCCACAGCCGCTTTAGCGCGTACCGAATCGATGCAGTCGATAACATAGTCTGGTCGGGTGAAGTGCGCTAAATCTTGAGCAATCGTATCCGGATGCAATTCTAAGACTTCGGCTTCAACTTGGCAAGCTGGATTAATTGCATGGACGATTTCTGCCATCACATCCGCTTTTGCCCGCCCGATGGTCTCCGTATAAGCAACTGCTTGTCGGTTCATATTGGTAATATCCACCACGTCGCAATCAATTAAAATTAATCGACCAATGCCGCCACGAACGAGCGCCTCAGCACAGTTCGATCCGACACCTCCCAGTCCCAAGACCATCACTGTGGCCGCTTGCAACTTCTCTAAACCTGTCTCTTTTAATAATAATTTTACCCGATCAAATCGTGCATCCGTCATCTCAACGACTCCTTTATTGATAGCATTGACTTTTTTCTCAACGTTTAATGTAACTTAATTCGAGACGAGATACAAGCCATCGGATTTTAATTGATAAATTTTATCACAAACCGCAGCTAAGAAAGCCCGGTCGTGCGACACCGTCAAGATCGCCCCTTCGAATCGTTGGAAGGTCTCAATCAATTCGGGGACCGACTGCGGTGAGAAATTCCGAGTCGGTTCATCTAAAAATAAGACGTTACACCGATGAAAATCCAAACGCATCAATAACAGCTTCGCTTTCTGACCACCCGATAATTGTTGAATCGGTCGTTCCATCTCTTCTGGCAAGTAGCGTAAAGCCCCTAAATACGTCATAATCCGAGTTAATTCTTCGCGGTCGCCCTTCTCTTGTAAATATTCAATTGGAGACAGATTCACGGGCAAAAGCTCTTCATAGTTTTGCGGCATATACCCCGCTTTCATCTCTGAAATGTCCGGCAGCTGCTGCCAAATTGCTTGCAATAATGTTGATTTACCCATTCCATTACGCCCGATAATTCCTATCTTATCTTGACCGTTCATTAGCAGTGAAATATTACAGGCCAGTTGCTTACCATCCACTTCAAGACGATAATTATCGAGTGACACAATTCGCTTCGACTTCGGTAACGGCGAGACTTGATCGAACCCTAGTAAAATCGCATCTTCCGATATTGGACGCTCGACAAATTGCGCTCGATCTCGTTCAAAATGATGATTTAATGCTTTTAAATTAGCCATCTTCTTCGCTAATAAACGCCCTGCCACATCATTATTAGTATTGGCCATTTGATGATGAACTCTTTGTGTCTGTTGACGCAACGTTTGCATTCGCTGTTCATCCGCTGCTCGCTGTTGGTTTGCCAGTTGCTGTTGCTTGGCATCCGATTGCGTCCGCTGTTCAATATAGTCGGCATACCCCAACTTGGCGTATGTCACGCGAGGTTGTCGCTTATGGACGAGTCGCTCGATATGAATAATGGCAGTGGCTGTATTTGTCAAGAAAGTGACATCATGCGAGATATAGACTATCGTTCCGGAGAACTCGTTGATAAATTGTTCCAACCAGACCAATGACTCAATATCCAAATCATTCGAAGGCTCATCCAATAAGAGTACGTCAGGCTGCTTCATCAGTATTTGTAACAATTGCACTTTAATCCGCTCGCCACCTGATAAACTTTTCATCGAACGGGTAGCGTAGAGCAGTTCCACATCGAACTGTAATCGTGCGGCAATTTGGTATAAATTAGCGTAATCAATATCAAAATCTCCCGATTGGAAGAAGAAATCAGCAACAGACAACGCCAGTTCTGCTTCCGATAAACTTTGGGGCAAGTAACCTACGGAACCAAATTGATTGATTCGCTGACCTTGTATCTCTAAGAAATCTGTTAACGTCGGGTCTCCCCATAACCATCGCAATAAAATCGACTTCCCATTACCTTCTTCACCAATGATTGCAACCCGATCACCTCGGTTAATGACCGCTGTAAAGTTTTCAATTAATATTTTCATATCTTTGCGATGTGCCATCGTTAAATCATTAATTTGTAGCATGATTACCTCCTCATTTAAAAACTGTGACAACGTCTGACAGGGTTCACAGCGTTTGATCTTTATCAAATGAGGGGCAGCATGCATCGTACACAAATACGCTAACGACAGCATCCTGACTAAAAAAGTGTACACAAAAAGTGTATCCACTTCACCCTAACTAAAAAGACCGCAATCAAACAACCCTACCCCATAATGGTGGGAACTGATGCTTGATTCGCTGTGGTTCTTTTTAGTTTGGGCTCAATGGATACACCTCTTTCTTTCTTTTCCTCAAGTATATCATAAATAAATCGTTTTCACAAATGATGTATTAACTCAATTTTACTCCCCAAAGAAACGATAGGCAATGTCGTGCCCTTGATCAATTTTAGCCCATTGCTCTGCTTCCGTTAATTCATTACCACAATCACATGAAGCAAAGCCACATTGATGTGATAAGTAGAGACGGTCCTTTGGAATATAGCGCGTTGCTTCTTCAAGTAGGCGAATGGCGCGTTCTTCATCATCTAAAGTGGACGTCTTAGAAGAGAGTGCGCCGACAACGACTTCAACCTCCGGACGGTCTTTGAAGACTGCTAAAGCTTCCAAGCTACCCGCGCGCTCGTCATCCCATTCTAAGTAAAAGCGATCATAATGCTGACGGGCTAAGAAGTATTCGGCTACTTCGGTATATGCCCCATCCGTAAAGGCGCGTGAAGCATAATTTCCACGGCAATTGTGTGCATAGACTTTTAATCCCAGTTCGTGTGCATAATCTGCCACGGCATTATTCAAGTCTACTAACTGTTGTGCTAGCTCGCGCTTCGAAAACTTCGAAAAATCTGCCTGATCCAGTGAATCAAGACGAATTTCATCGTCCCCACCGACAAAGCTTGCCCAGACGCAATCATCGATTTGAAGGATGGTGCCACCCGCTTCAGCATATTCTTTCACATATTCACGGTAAGCCTGGACCAAGTCTTCACGGAAAGTTGCTAAATCTGAATAATATTGACCTTCACCAATTGCACCTTGCCCTAATAATTCAAAGTAAAGATGTCCTGGTGAAAAGATTGGATGCTTAACTGCCACTGATTCTGGTGCTAGTGAGCGAACATATTTAAAGTGTTCGATAAACGGATGATTCTTGCCGGATAACTTCCCGGTCACTCGCAAACCAATATCACGGCGTGTCTCAAAATCATGGCGATGACCGTCTTCGTCTTCTTCATAGAAATGATAGCCTTCCTCGGCTAATTGACGCTCAATGCCTTCTAAGCCCCAAGCAAAGTCTAAGTGCCATAAAGAACGTTGAAACTCCCCATCGGATATTTCGGTTAACCCATGAGCCACTTGTTTATCAACGATGGATTTAACCGCCTCGCGTTCTACGTCTAAGTATCCTGGTAAGTCATCGTAAAATGGATAAGTAATATCATCGCGATGCTCAATTTCATTTTTATAAGTTAATAAGTTCGCTGGGCGTAACAAGGAACCCACCGTTAAAAATCTTTTTGAATAATTTGTCATTAAAATCATCTCCCTTAAATTGCTTAAGTCATACTATAAAGGATTGACCTCAATATGTATAATACCTATTTACAAGAGTTAGTTATAGCTGTAGACTATAACGGAAGTGAATTAACCTTTAAAGGAGAGACCGATGCGAATCGAAGATTTTAAATATTTTAGAGCTGTGGCGACAGAACGCTCGCTCACCAAAGCCGCTCAATCCTTATTTATTTCCCAGCCTTCCCTATCCAACGCGATGGCCAAGTTAGAAGAAGAGCTGGGTATTGAACTCTTTATCCGAAGTCCTCGAGGGATTACGTTAACGAGCGAGGGCGAAGAATTCTTGCAGTATGCGAATCAAATTATGGAACAGATGGCCTTGATGGAACGGCGTTATTTTGAAGCAGAGCCACGTGCGATGCAGATATTCTCAGTGGTGACCCATCACTATGCTTTTGTGGTAGACGCCTTTGCTCGCTTGTTAAAACGCAAAAAAGAACGCCGTTTCGAAGCTTCCTTAAAAGAAGTACGTACCTATGAGGTGATTGATGAAGTTTACCGATTGCGCAGTGAATTGGGAGTGATCTATCGCAGTCGCTATAATCGACAAGTCATTAATAAAGACTTAGCCGATAAGCACCTCACCTTCCATCCACTGATTGCTACTCAGCCACATATTTTTGTCTATCAACACCATCCCTTAGCTCAAAAAGAATGGATTACTTTTGAGGATTTAAAACCTTATCCTCGGTTAAACTTCGAGCAAGGTAATTATAATTCCTATTATTTCTGGGAAGAAGTCCATGCAGATTATAGTGTTGATCAATCAATTATTGTAAGCGACCGCGCGACCATCTTTAACTTAATGATTGGTCTGAATGGTTATACCATCTCTTCCGGAATTATTAATGCCAACTTGAATGGCGAAGATATTATTGCGCGCCCTCTCGTGTCTGACGAAGAGATTGAGATTGGCTATATTACCAATGATTTCCATCAGCTGAACCCGATTGCGATTGAATTTATCGAGATTTTGAAGCAATGTCTTGATGAAGGCGTGGCTAACCAGCCTGGCTATCAATACCGTCGGCATCGCGATTAATTTCCTTACATATAACATGAAAAAGCGACTCGATTTACGAATCGAATCGCTTTTGTAATCGCTAATTATTGATTTGGGACAATCGCAATGACTTCCGATGGGAAGGCGACCGCATCTTTAATATGCGGTGTATTAACCATAATAATACCGCCAACCGGAGGAAGTTGATCTAAATTCGCCATAACTTCAACTTGGAATTTATTTTCATTTAACCAGTAACGTTGAGCCACTAAATCGCCTGCTTCAGCAGCTTCAGGACCAGAGTCCGTATTCAATGTCTCATGCCCTATCGCTGTAATGCCACGCTCACGACTTAAATATTGCAGCGCTGCAACCGACCAACCTGGTGTCACTTCTACACCCGCTTCATTCGTATTGGTAAAGTCTTCCTGCGAATCGATGCGGTGGTACCAACCGGATGAGAAAGCTACAAAGGCACCCGCTGGAATTGGACCGTATTCTGCTTCGAATTCTTTAATATCTTCAACCGTCACGGCGTAGCCAGGATTTTCAGCCACTTTATCTTCTAGGCGCAACACGTAAAGTGGTAAATAGCGCTCTTGAAGTGGAATCTGGGAGAATATCCGCCCCCCTTCCATAAAGTGGGCAGGTGCATCAATATGCGTTCCATGAGATGTTCCTAGTGTATATTCGCGGTTATCAGACCCTGTCTCTTCAAGTGTCGTTAGAATGGTTTCTTTTAAAGGATTAAATGCCTGATAAATCGCCATGGTTGACGTCACTTCATGGGTTAAGTTCACCCAGCGATACGATTTTAACTCTTTTAATAATTCATGAATTGGATACATTTTCTTTCCATCTTTCTATTGATTATCACGCAACCAATTAGTGGCTGCGGTTGCCATCGTTGCTGAACCAACAATTAACGCTTCTTCATTGAACTGTACATGCGGATGATGTACCGCATAGACTTTTCCTTCCTCATCAGGGAGTGGGCAGCCAACAAAGAAATAACATGATTCTGGTAAGACGTGGGCAATATGCGCATAGTCTTCAGAGGCTAAGAATGAGCCGATTTCTTTCACTTCATAAGCTTCCCCAACAGCTTCTTTCGCAGATTCAATCACTTGGTCCGTGATCGCATCCGTATTCACTAAGCTTGGAACATCCGCTAACACTTCAAATTCCGTCTCTGCTCGAAAGGCTTTCCCAATATACTCAACCACTTCAGGTAGACGTTTAGCCATATGTTCAGCAGCTTCATCGTAGAGCGAACGCGATGTCCCTTCGATGACAACGGTTGGTGGAATAATATTAACCGATCCTCCTGGCGCTTCGAAAAATCCCATTGAAAGTGATGCACTGCGGTTAGATGGTAATTCACGTGCGATAATTCCATTCGCCGCATTGATAATTTGTGTTCCAACAAAGACCGGGTCGATTCCGTTATATGGCATCGCACCATGAGCGCCTACTCCTTTAACGGTAATTCTAAAGTTCAATGCCGAAGCGAGTGCAGACCCGTGAGCCACTTCAATATCAACCTTCTCCGCAACCGGCCACATATGCAGTGCCATCCCTGCATCTGGTTTTGGATTTTCCAAGATACCTTCTTTCAACATTAAGACACCACCATTGAGTGTCTCCTCAGCTGGTTGAAATAGGAATTTGATTTGTCCTTGCAATTGATCTTCGTTTTCTTTTAACATTTTAAGAACCATTAATAAGATAGTCGTATGCATATCATGCCCACAAAGATGTCCATTTTCATTCTTAGAGACAAAGTCATGAACAGACTTTTCAGTAATTGGCAGTCCATCCATATCAGCTCGTAGTAAGAGTGTTTTTCCTTTATCTGGATTCCCTAAGGTACCAGTGATTCCGTAAGAATCACCAACCATCTGGTAGGCAATACCAATTTCATCGAGTTTTGCTTTAACAGCTTTGGCCGTCTCGGGTAGTTCGAATCCTACTTCTGGATGTTGATGAAGTTGACGACGAAACTCACGCCCTTCTTCGAATAATTCTTTGGCACGTTCTAAATATGTCATAAAATTCAGCCTCCTTAAAAGATTTTGTAATGCTATTATACATCTTTTTTCATTAAATTTTAATTTTTTATCCTTTTAAACGCTCTGAAATCAAAATTTGATCCTCTCCATCGACTTCCAACAATTGCACTTGAATTTGCTCAGAGGAAGCGGTTGGGACATTTTTCCCGACATAATCGGCTCGAATTGGTAACTCGCGGTGCCCACGGTCAACCAAAATCGCCAACTGAATCGCAGCCGGTCGTCCTTGCGAAAGAATCGCATCCATCGCAGCCCGAACCGTTCGACCTGTATAGAGTACATCATCGACTAAAACGACAATGCGACCGGTTAAATCGTGTTGGAGCGTGACAGGTTTGACTTCAGGTTCCTTTAGTCCTTCTTTGTGCTTTAAATCATCACGATAAAATGTAATATCTAGCGTCTCGAGTGGTACTTCAATTTGTTCAATCGATTGAATTTTCTGCTGCAAACGTTGTGCAATGGTCTCACCTCGTGTTTTAATTCCTACTAAGACGAGTTGTTCTGGCTCACTATTTTTCTCTAATATTTCATGCGCCATCCGCTTGAGCGTTCGGTCCATTCGATCTTGATCCATAATTTGCCCTTTAGTCACCTAGATTCCCCCTTTCAATTTCACCTCAATTATACCACGCCTCGCAATAAAACAGCTGACTAATGAAAAAATCCTGCCTAATTATTATCAGGCAGGATGATTGTTTCAATTACAATGCTGGGTTCGAACTTGACGGTTGCATATTCATTAAGACGATTGAGGCGAGCATTATCGCAATCCCAATTAGGCTAACATAATTAAGTGACTCTTTAAAGTAGAGCACACCGACTAATGTCGCCACAATCACCTCAACCGAAGCAACAATTTGCGCTTTAGATGCTTCAATGGGGTAAGTTAACCCATTTTCGTATGGTACTATCACTTTTAACCTGATATTTTTTGCCAAATATTTGTAACTGCCAACGCCTTCTAAATATTCTTCGACAATCCTTCGTTTAAATTCATAACTATATTTTGCCAATATAAACACCCCCAAAAAGTTAGATTTTTGGTCCAACTTTTTGGGGGCACTACAGTATAACGAGACTCACCCTTGTTATACCTTAACATATAATATTATTTGAGAATTAATTTCTTGAGTAGTTTGGTGCTTCTTTCGTAATATTTACATCGTGCGGATGAGATTCAATTAATCCAGCATTACTCATCTTGACGAATTGTGTCTTCTCTCTTAGATCATATAAGTTGGCTGAACCTGTGTAACCCATACCTGCACGAAGGCCCCCAACCATCTGGAAGACCATATCTTGTACGCTACCACGATAAGCAACACGACCTTCAATACCTTCGGGTACTAACTTGTTCGCTTCACTCTTAGATTGGAAATAGCGATCGCTGGAACCTTTTTCCATTGCGGCAAGACTTCCCATTCCACGGTAAGACTTATAGCGGCGACCTTGATATATCTCAAATTCACCCGGTGATTCATCTGTACCAGCTAACATTGACCCTAACATGACCGCATGCCCACCGGCTGCAAGAGCCTTAACAATATCACCAGAATATTTAATACCACCATCGGCAATAATCGTCTTACCATATTCACGTGCGACACCTGCTGCATCGTAGATCGCAGAGATTTGTGGCACTCCAACACCTGCTACGACCCGTGTCGTACAGATTGAGCCCGGTCCAATACCCACTTTGACAATATCGACACCGACATCGAATAACTCACGTGTTCCTTCAGCTGTTGCGACGTTCCCCGCAATAATAGTCACATCTGGGAAAGTTTCACGGATTTCTTTGATCTTGCGAATGACCCCGACACTATGTCCATGCGCAGTATCAATGACAATCGCATCGACTTCTTGGGCAATCAGTGCACTCGCACGTTCGAATGTATCATTTGTAATACCGATTGCTGCAGCGACAAGTAATCTTCCATGTTCATCTTTGGCTGAATGAGGATATTGTTCAATTTTCTCAATATCTTTACTTGTAATTAGACCCGCTAATTCGCCCTTCTCATTGACAATGGGTAACTTCTCAATTCGGTGATGGTATAATATTTCTTTCGCTTCACCCAGCGAAGTGCCTACAGGCGCTGTAATTAAGTTCTCACTCGTCATCACTTCACTCAGTTCAACTTCTTGGTTCGTTAAAAAGCGCGCATCACGGTTAGTAAATATACCAAGTAATGTTAAATCGTCCTCAGATTTGACAATGGGCACACCACTAATACGATATCTAGACATCAATGCTTCGGCATCAACATTCGTTCTCTCTGGTGTCAGATAGAACGGGTCGCGAATGACACCATTCTCAGAACGTTTTACTCGGCGGACCTCTTCTGCTTGAGCTTGAATGGACATATTCTTATGGATGACGCCTAAGCCACCTTGACGTGCCATCGCAATCGCCATATTCGATTCCGTTACGGTATCCATTCCGGCTGAGATCATCGGAATATTTAGCTTCAAGTTATGGGCTAATTCAATCTTAATATCGACATCGTTAGGTAATACTTCACTGCGAGCTGGCACTAATAAGACATCATCGAACGTATATCCTTCATAATCAAACTTTGTTTCCCAAAGACTCATGTTACCCCTCCAAAATTATAATTATTCATAAAATACCAAATATAATGATAAAATTCAACCTCAAAATAATCAATTTATTTAACTAATAATTATAATATTAATATCTTTTTCTTAACTGGTAGTGTCAAAAAAATTGTGTAAACTCGATTGTAAAATTGTATTTTATATGTCTTAGTTCATTGGATAATTTTAGTACAGTATTTA
>NZ_PKHE01000015.1:0-49307 GCF_002847645.1 Falseniella ignava | reverse complement strand
TTTTGTGGTGATTTAAGTATAACGAATCTTCATGTCTTTTTGTATTTCAGAAATTACTGAGTGTTGCAATTCATTTTACAACACACCAATTTTTAAATATAAAAATAGAACTGGCTATATTAATTGAAAAAAATAGGTTACCATGAAAATTGTAATTATAGATATTTGGAGGTCATTATGGAAAAGCAAATTGAAGTGTCGTCAATGGGTCAAAAAAATGAGTTGGTGTATGATATTGATTCGAATCCTCCATTTGGGTTATCATTAATACTAGCACTACAACACATTTTAGCCTCGTTTGCAGGGATTGTGGCTGTGCCACTTGTAGTAGGTACAGCGCTGAATTTCTCCGTTGAAGAAATGGCCATTATGGTCAGCGGGACCATCTTTGCGTCAGGTATTACTACCATTATCCAAGCTAGAAAGCTTGGTATCATCGGATCAGGATATCCTACAATGATGGGAACCGACTTTACTTTCGTTAATCCTCAAATTAGTGTTGGAGCACGATTTGGTATTCCAGGAATTGTCGGTGCAGCCATCTCAGGTGCCTTACTTGAAGTAATTTTAAGTCGCTTTATTAAACCATTGATGCGTTTCTTCCCGCCGTTAATTACCGGAATTGTAGTCTCATTAATCGGAATTACGATCTTACCTGTAAGTATTGATTGGGCTGCTGGAGGCGTTGGAGCCGCTGATTATGGTTCATTAAGAAATATCGGGATAGCTTTTATTGTTATGATCTTTACCTTATTCCTAAATCATTATGGTAAAGGAATTTGGAGTACAGGAGCTGTTTTTTGGGGTATGATTTTTGGTTATTTAATCTGTATTCCACTTAATATGGTTGATTTAGAAGCTGTTGCAGCTGCTAAATGGATTGAAATCCCACATATTTTCCGTTACGGAGTCAAATTTGATTTCGCTTCTACCTTATCATTTTTACCTGCTTTCTTAGTTTCAGCCATCGGAACGACGGGTGTTTTAATGGCTGTTGGGGAAGCTTCAAATAAAATTCCAACCGCAGATGAAATTGCGGGAGGGGTTTTAACAGACGGTGTTGGATCAATTATTTCTGGAATTTTTGGTGCAGGGCCTAACACTGCTTTCTCACAAAACGTTGGACTAATCACTTTAACAAAAGTTGCAAGTCGTTCTGTGATGATTTTAGCGGGAATCATACTTATTATTTTAGGTATCTTCCCTAAAATTAGTGCGATTATCTCAGTTATTCCAACTCCAGTATTAGGTGGTGTCGGTGTTATTATGTTCGGACTTGTAGCAGCTCAAGGTATTAAATCACTAACAAGCATTCACCTAGGTGACCGTGAATTACTTATTATTTCAGTGGCATTTGCAATGGGGATTGGGGTTACCGTTAATCCAGGAATCCTAGCAAACTTACCAGACTGGTTACAAATGATGTTATCTTCAGGTATCTCAGCAGGTACAATTGCTGCGCTTATCTTAAATATCGTCATGAAAGACAAAAAAGTACAAGCTTAATCAATCGTTAATACGCATAAAATTATCCTATGGGAATCTCGTTTCCCATAGGATTTTTATTTACTATTTTTTAATTAATAATCCATTAAATATCCCACTCTCGAACGGCGATGCAATGACCGGAATCATCGAAATTCAATTCAACTACCCATGGCATTTGATCTTTAATTCGTAAAGTGTCTTCGACACCAAAAGAAGTATCATAATAATTGGCAATCGCACTCATCGCAGTCCCATGACTCCCTATAACGATGGTCTGCATGGGATGTTGTCGTATAATATGTTCTAAAGCTCGAATATTGCGCTGTTGAACTTGATTAATCGATTCGCCTCCGGACAAATGATAATCAAAATCAGCCCACTGTTTTGTTATATAATCCACTTCAGGTTTTTGCCAAACGTGGCCAATCGCTCTTTCACGGAAGTCTTCAACAATTTGAATCTGAATCCCTACTTTGGCAGCAAATGGCTTGATTGTATCATAGGATCTACGGTAGGGGCTTGAATAAGCATAGTTAACGTGTTTATCTTTAAGAAAATCAGTTACACGCTCTCGATCTAATAACCCTTTATCAGTTAACTCACGTTGGCGATCATCGAGATTAAGATAGTTGGGGTGGCAATGGCGAATAAAATAAACTGTTGTCACAATATATTCCTCTCTACAAACAAATTCTAAATAAAACTTAATAATAGCGGTACAGTAATTATCGATAAAATAATCGATACACAAGTTAATTTGGCAGCAAAGTCAACATCCAAATTATATTGGGCCGCTAAAACCGTTGTCGGCGTCCCTATCGGCATTCCTGCTAAAATCACTACTACACCAGTTAGGGTTGAATCCAGGGAGAATCCCTTCATAACCATTAACACAATGAGTGGGATAGCTAATAGACGGATAAAACAGTAATATAATACCCCCGGTTCTAGAAGACTTTTTAAACAAACTTGTGAAATAATTGCCCCAATTAAAACCATTGCTAAAGGTGCAACAAGAGAAGCAATTCCCATCGAAGCACGTTCGATAAATGGCGGTAAGTTAATTTGTAGTAGTCCACGCGCTAACCCGATAAAAACAGCAATAATCGAAGGATTTTTCAGTAATTTAAGCAGTGCATTTAGCGTACTTTGCCCTTCTTTTCGGCTGGCTCCTAACATTGTCAAACCTACCGTCCACATAAATAAGCGGTGCGGAGCTAAATAGACTGAAGCCATCATCGCCCCCGTTGATCCATAGATGGATTCTGCGATAGGTAAGCCTGAAAATCCAGCGTTATTAACTAAAGTTCCATATGCCATCACACGAGCTTTCTCTTCGGGATAACGTCGATATAATATTGGTGCTATCAAACTGTTGATTGAATAAATAATTACTGCTGCAATCATCGCTTGCAAACTTAAGAGTAATAAATCAATGGTCACGGCCTTAAATGAATTAAAAACCATAATGGGTAAGAAAACATTAATTAATATTGACATCATACCATCTCTCCCCACATGGGTCAGTATTTGTTTGCGTCCTGCAAAAAATCCAAGTGCAATATATAGTAGTAAAGTTAACTGTAAATCAAGTAATTGAAGAAACTGTTGCATCTCCGCCTCCTTTATTGTTTATAAAAAATCTATAACTAATTGTATGCTTTCTGTTAGAACTTGATACTTTTGACATTCTGTTGGGTGTAATGTGTACAGGTAATCATTACCATAAATAATTAGACCTAATCGGTGTCCTTCAGGTAACGTATAATCCATTGGAATCATATCTATTTCGTAAGTTTGAAATCCTTGATCATCCGAAGAATTGACAGGTGTTTTCAAGTTCACCCATCCTCGAGTGATAATATGTGAATCAGATGCATCGGGTTCATATGTAAAAGTAGTTTGTGGTAGTTTCGTTGAAAGACCGATACTCCGTTTAGTTGATGCTGATTGTGTACGCTCATTAACAATTCGATGCGAACCATAATCGACTAGTAAGCACGACAAAGCACCTTCATTTCGATTGGATTTCACTTTTAATTGTATTCGCATTGTACCATGTAAATGTAGCTGATTTTCTAGCGAATCTGACTCATAACGTATCGCAAGTGTACCTTGAGGATCTAGCAATTGCTCTTGCCAATCCTTTGCGGAAAGAAAATCGAGCTGAGTCTCGAAGGTATTTATCGTTGCTTCAACTGAATCATTCGTTGATATATCTGATTGAATGAGACGATCGCCTTCAATTTTAAAACGGATCTGTTGCCGTTGGTCATAATTAACTTGGTCCCACTGATTTGGGTTAAGATTTGATTGAACGATACCTTGACCATTCGTCAATGGTTGCGAACCAAGATTAAGTAGATAATAATCTAACCATCGATCCATCAGATCAATTAAATCATAATTATCAATCGAATGAATTGAGATATGTTTACCTCGATGAATCACGAAGTTTCGGCTAATTGCATTATTCTGTGTCGCTTCCATTAATTTGAATAAATGAGATATTTTTACATTCCAGTCATTCGTACCGTGTATAATTAGCATTGGTATATCAATGTGATCTGCTTGATTTAAATAATTACGTTGGTCCCAAAATTCATTATAATATCCTGATTCACGGTCCATATCATGGCGCATTGCTTCAAATAATTCACGGAATCGTTGGCGTTTGGCTTGCGTCGCATTCGTCGGGTTCATTAAAAACGATTCACAAAACCAAGATAGAATATCGATGTCTTCTCCAGGGTATCCTTGAGGAGCCACTACTAAGTTATTATAGCGATAGTAATCGTACCAATTTGAGATACCTGCTTCAGGTAATATTGTTTTTAAAGAGCGACTCTTTGAATATGTTGCGGTACCAATAGCTAAGGTTCCTAAATAAGACTTACCCGTCATGGCCACCGTACCATTTGACCAAGTTGGGACGACGCGCTGTGTCGCTTCAAGATCATAATATCCCGCAGTATCGCCATCAATCCAACGCAAAGTAGCATCAACTGCATCCAACTCTTCAATCGATCCGGTTAGATTATAACCTTGCGAATAATAAGCACCCCGACCCGCATAATAAATTACGGCGTAGCCTTTAGCCAGATAGCGTTTCATTGCAGGATTCCGTCCATAAAGTGGTGGTTCAACAATTTCTTCTAATGATGCAGTCAGTTCAGGGAGTAATCTTGTTTGCCCTGGCTTACTATAATCTGTTAATTGATAGGATTGAATCGGGTCTTCGTGCGTTTCAGTAATCGAATGTAATGCCTCGGGTGCAAAGGCATCATTGTTCGTTCCCATTACATACGGATTCGCAATATAGAGGATTGGAACAGTCCCCTCTTTTTGATACTCTCTTGGACGTTCGATGTAGATTTCCACTAAATCACTATAAGGGCTGTCCGTTGTTGTATAAGCAGTCTCGATAAAGACCCGCTCTTTAATCGTCTGTGTCTCATCATAGGCCATGATTGTCACATCATGATACACAATCGGCCCATTCGGAGTATATTGTTGAACGAACTTCGGCAGATAACCCGCTGCAATCAATACTTCAAGAACACTGCGTTGATCGGACAATTGAAGTTGTAAAAGATCATCGAAATAAGTCGTTAAACTTGAATGGACTTCAAGCGAAAGACGTTCAATCGCTTGAGCTATTGTTGTCGAATAGACTTCCAAACGTTGAAGTAATAATATCATTCGTTTAGTCAAATCATCATGAGATTTAATTGCCGTTCCAAACAACTCTTGCATTATTTCTTCTAAATGAGGGTTTTGAATATGTATCATTAGAAATTCTCCTTAAATAACATTAATACTACAAATCTTTTTTATTTACTTGATAAATCATATCTTGATGTTCTATCCCAGCATCCAAGTAGATGGCATCATTACAAGTATTAAAACCGACTGTTTGATAGAACCCTATCGCTTGAATCTGAGATGACAAATGAATTTGTGATATTTTTTGTTGATGAGCCCATTCAATCACCTGCTCCATTAATGCTCGACCATACCCTTGACGACGATATGAAGCAGAGGTCGCAATACGTTGTAATTTTAGACATAATTTATCGGATTGATTAAATATATAAAAACGTGCAGTTACAATTGGTAGCGCATCGAGATAACCGACGACATGCCAACACTGTTCATCGTTTCCATCAATTTCTAAAGACTCGCTAACGTCTTGCTCGTCAATAAAAACGGCACGCCGAATTGATAGTGCATCTTGGTAGATTTCTCCATCTGTACCAAGTTGATATTTAAAAATCATATATTATCCTCCGTCAACTATGAATAAACCTATTATAACGATAAACGCAAATAAAACCAATCTAAGGCAAATAAAAAAACTAGGCACCTAAATGCCTAGTCTAAAAGGTATAATTATTTAACAATATCTTTTAAAGCTTTACCAGCTTTGAATGCAGGAACTTTGCTAGCTGGGATTTGGATTTCTTCACCAGTTTGTGGGTTACGTCCTTTACGAGCTGCACGGTCACGAACTTCGAAAGTACCAAAACCAATTACTTGAACTTTCTCACCATCTGCTAAAGCTTCCATAACTGTTTCAAATAATGCTTCAACGGTAGCTGTAACGTCTTTTTTAGTTAAGTTTGTTTTAGCTGCTACGCGTTCTACTAAATCTGCTTTATTTGCCATTGAATTTCCTCCTCAAATATCTCATCATATGAAAATACAATAAAATATGCTTAGTGACATATTGAATCGCATCTCAATTATTAGAATAGCATATTAACCTTGCTATTACAACATTTTTAGTTAATCTTCCATGTTATTTAATTTTTATTTTCACGAACTAAAATACGAATTGGTGTTCCGATAAAACCAAAAGATTCTCGCAATTTATTTTCTAAATAACGTTGATAACTGAAGTGCATCAGATCAACATCATTGACAAAAACAACAAAAGTAGGTGGATTTGTTGCCACTTGTGTCATATAGAAAATTTTAAGTCGACGTCCTTTATCGGTTGGAGTTGGATTCATCGCCACTGCATCAGATACTACCGTATTAAGCGTCGATGATTGAATCCTTTGATGGCGTACATCATGAATTTCTTTTAGTAGTTGTGGTAAACGATGGAGACGTTGTCCTGTCTTGGCACTCACAAATAAAATTGGTGCAAAACTTAAATATTGAAATTCCTGGCGGATTTTATCGGTGAATTCATCAAAAGATTTATTATCTTTATCAACTAAATCCCATTTATTCACTATAATGACAATCCCTTTACCCGCTTCATACGCTAATCCTGCAACGCGCTTATCTTGCTCAATAATTCCTGTTTCTGCGTCAATAACAATACATGCAATATCGCTTCGATCAATCGCCGCTTGAGCTCGCATTACCGAGTATTTTTCGGTAGATTCCCAAACCTTGCCACGCTTACGGATGCCAGCTGTGTCAATCATTAAATAATCTGTGCCATCTTCAGTAAAATGAGTATCTACCGCTTCGCGGGTAGTTCCTTCGATATTTGAAACAATAACACGTTCTTCATTTAAAATACGGTTGACAAGACTTGATTTCCCCACATTTGGGCGTCCGATAAAACAAAATTTTACATATTCGTCTAGATCAAAACTTGCATCATGCTCTGGTAAAGCTTGAAAAAGCGCATCTAATAAATCTCCAAACCCAGTACCATGAGAACCCGAAACCGGATATGGTTCGCCTAGCCCTAAACTATAGAATTCATATATCATTTGACGTTGCTCAGGGTTATCTGCTTTATTAATGGCTAGTAGAACAGGTTTGCCCGAACGTAATAACATTTGTGCAACGCGTTCATCTTCGTGTGTAATACCTTCCCGAACACTCGTCACCATAATAATTATATCCGCTTCTTCAATCGCCAATTCCGCTTGGTACTTCACTTGATCATTTAACGGTGTATTACCTAAATCAATTCCACCCGTATCAATCAACCGGAAAGGCTTGCCTAACCATTCTGCCGTCGCATAAATTCGATCACGAGTCACGCCGGGCAAATCATTAACAATTGAAATACGATCCCCAACTAATCGATTAAAAATTGTAGATTTTCCGACATTCGGTCTTCCAACCAGTGCTACTACAGGTATCTCGTCCATCATTATCACCTTCTTCAATAAAATAATAAAAGACTGACTTAATAATCTAAGCCAGTCTGTGTCAAATTAGATCTTATTACTCTTCGTCTTCACCAAAAGATAGACCTTCAAGAGCTCCACCGCTTATCATATCACCTAGAGTGAATCCTGATTCAATTTCCTCATTTGAGGTAGCTTGATTGGATTGACGACGCGGACGTTGTGATTTTTCACGACGTGGACGTTGACGACTTTCTTTTGCAGTCGATTCATGTTTTGTCTGTTCTTCTGCTTCCAGCTCAGCTGGTTTTTCTTCTAAAGCTTTAATTGATAGAGATAAACGATGCTCTTCTGGGTTAACAGAAAGTACTTTAACTTTAATTTCTTCACCTTCAGTTAATTTTTCTGCAGGTGTTGCAATATGTTCGTGTGCAATTTGTGAAATATGAACAAGACCTTCTACACCTGGGAAAACTTCCACAAAAGCGCCAAAGCTTGTTAGTCGTTTTACAATACCATCTAAAACTGATCCTTCTGGTGCTTTTTCTTCAATATTATCCCATGGACCTTCTAACGTGTCTTTAATCGACAACGATACGCGGCCTTCTTCTTCATTAATAGAAAGAATTTTTACATTGACAACTTCGCCTGGAGTTAGGTGATCACTTGGTTTATTAACATGTTCGTGAGCAATACGGCTGATATGAACTAATCCATCAACCCCGTCAAGATCAATAAATGCGCCAAAGTTAACCAGACGAGCTACTGTACCTTCAATAATGTCGCCTTCTTTTAACTCTGCTAAGCGTTCTGCACGTTTTGCTGCTGCTTCTTCTTGCGCGATTTCTTTGTGAGATAAGATTAAGCGATTTTCGCTTGGTTCAATCTCAACAATTTTATATTTAAGTGTCTTTCCAACGTAAGGTGTGAAATCATCAACAAAATGTTCTTCTACCATTGATGCAGGAACAAATCCTCGAACACCTGTATCAACAACTAGACCACCTTTGACAACACTCTTAACGGGAGCTTCAATAATCTCACCATTATCAAATTTAGCTTGTAATTCTTCCCAAATCTTTTTAGATTCGATTTTTTTCTTAGATAATAAGAAGTTTCCATTCTCTTTATCTTTAATAGGCTTAATTACAACCAATTCGATTTCATCCCCAATATTTACAATATCAGTTACGTTCTCGAAAGGTGTTGCTGAAAGCTCGTTGCGTGGAACTACTCCTTCGAGTCCGCCACTTTCTTGGATTGAAACACGCACTTGATCATTCTCATCGAAAGCAAGCACATCCCCTTTAACAATGTCACCACTATGGATTTCTCGGACGCTATCTAAAGCATCTTCCATTGTCACCATCGTTGGCTCTTCTACTACTTCTTCATTTTCTAAAAACTCTGTCATATAAACCATTTCCTCCTAAGCGTTCCCAATATAAAAATCAGCCAGAGTTGACTAATCATATAAATTTTACCAAATTTTAATCGTTAAGTCTAGTACAATATCATAAGTTATCCAATCTATAGCTGGGGTTGGATCATCGAAATGACCTTATTCACGACTTCTTCAACCGTCAGGTTACTCGTGTCGACTTCAATCGCATCCTCAGCTTTTCGTAAAGGGGCAATTTTTCGATTAGAATCATACCTATCTCGTTCAATAATTGCTTGCAATATATCTTCATAGGACTGAGTTAATTGATTTCGTTGTTTATTTTCTTCGTATCGCCGTTGTGCTCGAACTTCAGCGCTAGCAGTTAAAAAAATCTTAACTTCTGCTTCTGGTAAGACAACCGTTCCAATATCACGTCCATCCATAATTACCGAATGATTTCGACTTAATTGTTGTAATTTATGATTTACATATTCCCTAACAAATGGATAAGCAGATACTTCCGAGACAGCTGCTGTTACCTGCTCAGAGCGAATTTCTAAACCAATCGGTTGCTGATTCAATCGCACCTCAAAATAATCTTGATCTGCCATTAGCTCAATATCAAATTGCTGAAGCTGTTCCTTGATAGCTTCACTATCGTTTGGTTGAATATTATTTTCTAATAATGCATAGGTAATTGTACGATAAATAGCACCGCTGTCAACGTAGGCAATATTTAATTGACGAGCAATTTGTTTGGCAATCGTACTTTTCCCAGATGATGCGGGGCCATCAATGGCAATTTGAATAGTCATAATTAATTCCTCACTTTCGAATTCATATAAAAAAGATCCCAATCGATTCGTGGGATCTTATCTTTTGATATTATGGGATTTGAATGGTATCGCCAGGGAATAATGGTGAGTCGATTGAAGCTCCATTAAACTGAGCAAGTTGATAAACATCAATGCCATAATTTCGTGCAATCGCAAACCATGAGTCTCCCGCTTGTACCGTATAAGTTCCACTTCCTTGACTTGGTGTTTGAGGTGCAGGTGTAGGCTCTGCCGGTGGAGCTTGAGTTGTTTGCGGTTGGGCTGTTGTCGATTCAATGGTTTCATTGGTGACTTCTCTTGTTGCTAAAGTGATCTCGTTCGCTGTTGTCTCTTTCGTCTCTTCTTTGGTTGTCGAGTTACGATCAATACGAACTTCTGTGGCTGGACGAGTAGCAATTTGATCATTTTTCTTGCCACCATTCACTATAATATATAATAAGAAAGGTGTAATAAATCCTACTATAATAATTAATAATAACACTTTCGATAAATTACGCGCTTCTTTTGCAGGTTGATTACGAACTGATCGCGAAAATTGGCGCTCTTTTAAATTATCTTCTTCGAATTTATTATCCCATGGTTCTTGAGCAGATTGTGAAGGTGAATCGTGGTTCATCCCTTCCGCTCCCCTATAATCATTTTCATTATCTTTTGGCATAAGAAACCTCCTGATTGTAAGTATCATTCTAAGTATGTAAATTTTAATAGATAATACTTATAAATATTAACATATCTTTTCTTTATTGTAGCCAATAATGCCCTAAAGTACTATCAAAAATACGATATTGACATCATAATGTAATCAATATGTAATATAGAGCGTTACAGATTGGTAGTTGGCAATTACATCCTTGTATATTTGGGATTTAAATAGGGTTTGAACGAACGAATTGCTAATTGAATTACTCCCCATTGCATCACTGTCATAAGTAAACTCTTAATCAAATTAAAAGGAATGACTGCTGCTTTAATAAAGGTCATCTTCGATTCAATTTGGAAATTAAGAACTCGGATATAGATCGGTAATGCGATGAAATAATTAAATAATGACATCGTAACAACCAGTAAAATAGCAGAATAAATAGCTATTTTTAAATAATCAATCCACCCTAGCGCCGTAGTATGACGTCTTAAAACAAAATGTGTTGGAATAAATAATGAGAATGATGCAATAAAACTCATTGTTGCTCCAATCGGGATACCAGCTTCCCCTCCTTTAATTAAAAAGTTAAGTAGGTCTCGAACAAATGCCACACAAATCAACCCAAACGGTCCATTCGTTAGCATACCTATAAATACAGGTATTTCACTTAAGTCCACTTTTAAAAAGGGAGCAACCGGTAAAATAGGGAAATCAAACATCCTTAAGACGACTCCCATCCCACCTAAAATTGACAACAAAACTAATCTTCTTGTTCTATGTTCCATATCCTCTAGCTCCTTCTTTTTTCGTCACAGGGAGCAAAAATTCCCATACCAAATAGGGCATGGGAAATAAAATTCATATCTTATGAATTATCGCTTCTTCCATCCAGACTATACTGTCGGTCTTGGAATTGCACCAAGTCAACTTACATTTGTAAGCTCGTGGACTTTACCACCGGTCGGGAATTACACCCTGCCCTGAAGACATATATTATTTTTAATTCATTATATCATCTTGGGCACTAAATGCAATCTTCTTTAATTTATCAACTTCAAAAGCTGAGAGTTCTCGCCACATCCCTGGCTCAAGTTTACCAAGCTCTAGAAAAGAAATCTTGACTCGTTTTAAACGTTGTACAGGATGCCCTACCACTTCAAACATTCGTTTAACTTGATGATTCCAACCTTCGTGAATCTCTAGACGGACCCGAGATGTTTGTTGTCGAGGTTTTTTATTTAAAAGGCGTGCTTTTGCTGGAGATGTCTTCACGCCGTCTAAATCGACTCCCCGTCGAAGAAGATTTAATTGATCATTTTCAATAATCCCCTCCACTAGGGCTTCATATTCTTTACTTATCTCATATTTTGGATGCATCATCAAATTAGCAAACTCACCGTCATTTGTTAATAAAATTAATCCGGTTGTATCATAATCGAGGCGACCTATTGGATAGATTCGCTCCTCAATTTCAGGTAACAGATCAGTAATAACTTGACGGTCTTTTTCATCGGCTGTTGATGTAATAACACCCGCTGGTTTATGTAATAGAATATATCGGTAATCTTCTTTAAAAATCACTTTCCCATCAACTTCAATAAAATCACTTGGTGAAACTTTCGTTCCTAATTCGGTGACAACTTGTCCATTTACTTTAACTCGCCCTTGTTCAATAAGGTTTTCACATTTACGCCGGCTTGCGACACCACTATGGGCCATGACTTTTTGTAATCTTTCCATTTATTACTCATTCCCTTCGATTTCATCGAATTTCTCGACCTCTTCAATTTCTTCCGAGTTTAATTGCCATGGATAAAGCTCAAATAATTCATCTGATACTAGTTGAGCATTTAACGCTAAAGGTTCAATTTCTGGTAGGTCATCCAAACTTTCCAACCCAAAATAATCCATAAAATAATCTGTTACACTATAAAGCACAGGTCGCCCAGGTGCTTCAATGCGTCCAACTTCTTGAACCAAATCCCGATTGATTAACCGCTGAATTAAACTGCTCGAATTTACCCCTCGAATCTCATCAACAGTCATCCGAGTTACAGGTTGGCGGTAAGCAATGATAGCGAGTGTTTCAATCGCTGCTTTCGATAACGCTTGATTAAATGGAGCTTTCGCAAAATTCTCAACATCTTCACTCAATTCACTCTTCGTCACAAAACGTAAAGCCTGATTGTAATAAGTAAGTTTAATAGGAGAATAATCATTACAATCAAACCATTCCATCAGTAAGGTCACTTTATCTTGAATGATGTTTAAATCTTCAGCTAATGTTTGAGCCAACTCTTGATAAGTGACACCTTCATCCCCTGCAACAAAAATAATTCCTAATATCCTTTTTTCAAGCTTCATGCGGCATTAGCTCCTTTAATTTAACCATTTCGATGGGTGAATGATTATTTGTTTGAATAAATGAAATATAACTCTTTTTGACGAGTTCTAACATTGCTAAAAAAGTCATAATAATTTCATGCGAGTTTCGACTTGTTAATACCTCATCAAATTGAATTGATTCATTAGGCTGAAGTGATTCAAAATGTTGTTGAATTCGACTAATTTGATCGTTAACGGTTAAGTTTTCATGATAAATTTGCCGTTCTAAAGGCTGACGCTCTTCGAATCTTTCCATCGCTTGTTGCATTGCACTCGCAATATCATTCAAAGTATAGGCATCTACTTTAAGCGGAATAAATTCTTGATAGGCAGTGAGATCCGCTGGTGGACGACCAAAAGACATCGAACGTTGATCTCGATAGGACTGAAGTTCAAACGCAATATCTTGGAAATGTTGATATAAGAGAAGCTGTTGAACGAGTTCATCTCGTGGATCAAAATACTCTTCTTCCTCTTCATCGAGAGTTGGTTCAATCGGCAATAACATGCGACTTTTTATTTCCAATAAAGTAGCAGCCATCACCAAATAGTCGCCTACTCGGTCTAGTTTGACTTCTTCCATCGCATGGATATAAGTTAAATACTGGTCTGTAATTTGAGCGATTGGAATATCAAAAATATCAACTTCTAGCGTTCGAATTAAATGCAGTAATAAGTCAAAAGGCCCTTGAAATGAATCAAGGGTCACATTGAGTTCGTTACTAATAAGATCACTTCCTATTCACCCAAAGCTTCTTGCTGAAATTTCTCACCCCATTGAGCAACTTTTTCCGATAAATCCATCGTTCCTATAATTGCATAATTAGGATATTTTTTTCGCAACTCACCATACATTCGATAATCAATGCCGTCATCAATAAATGATGGGACAATACCGTAACGTTGAATTACTATTGATGTTGAGTGGCGTTGATCGTTTGATTCAAGCGTATTAAACTCCACCACAAAGATACCAATAAAATTATCAGTCTCTGGATCACGATAGAGAAATATTTCTTGTGAATCATCTTGGTAGATACTCTCTAGTAATTCTTTTACATTCGATAAATCTCGCTCATCCTCAGGAAATGTTAAACTAAGGAGACCTAATACTACTTTGTCATTGTTCGTTTTTGAGTTGACTAACATGTATAATCACCTTTTATAGTATATTCATTGCTACTTATTTTAGGCATATTCACCAATAAATTCAAGCAATGTTTTTTTGAAGTTCGGTTTTGCTTTTTGAGAAACTTCAATCACTTCCTCATGGTTTAAAGTTGCTTGCATTCCGGCTGCTAAATTCGTGATACATGAAATGCCAATTACTTCCATCCCACAATGTTGTGCAATGATAACTTCTGGAACAGTAGACATTCCTACAGCATCTCCACCTATTGTTCGGACCATACGAATTTCAGCAGGCGTCTCGTATGTAGGTCCTGTTAACCAAGTATAGACTCCGCGTTTCATAGGTTGATATTTTTCACCAATTTGAGCAAGGAATTCCATGGCTTTTGCACTATAAGCATGTGACATATCTACAAATCTCGGCCCATGTTCTTGAATATTCTTGCCGATGAGTGGATTCGCTCCGGTTAAATTAATATGATCCGTAATAATCATTAAATCACCAGGCACAAAATCCGTATTAACTCCTCCCGCCGCATTAGTGACAATCAATTTGCTGACACCTAATTCATGGAAGATTCTTACAGGATAAGTGACGGTTTCTAAATCATAGCCTTCATAATAATGGAATCGACCTTTTAGGGCAATTACCCAACGCCCAGAAAGTTGACCATATACTAATTCACCTGCATGTCCTTCGACGGTTGATACTGGAAAATTAGGTATCTCTGAATAATCAAGACAAATTGGTTGTTCGATTTCATCTGCTAAATCACCGAGCCCAGAACCTAAGATTAATCCGAATTCTGGTTGGGTAATTCCTTTTTGTTTTAAATATTCAACAGTTTGAGTAAATGACATCGTGTCCCTCCTAGATTAATTGATTTAAAAATGATTGACCGTTTGAAGTTGATTCAACTTTAAAATTATCACTGATTGTTGCTCCAATATCACTAAAATGCTTAGCTTCTAGTCCTTTAGGCTGCTTTATTGAAGGACTATATACTAAAATTGGAACATATTCTCTTGTATGGTCCGTACCTGTAAAGGTTGGGTCATTCCCATGATCTGCTGTAATTATTAATAAATCATCTTCACGTAAATTTTCTAAAATTTCAGGAATACGTGCATCAAATTCTTCTAGAGCTTGTCCATAACCCGCTACATTTCGGCGGTGACCATAGACTGAGTCAAAATCGACTAAGTTCGTAAAACTCAATCCATTAAAGTCTTCGTTTAAAACACGTAATAATTTGTCGACACCATCCATATTATTTGCCGTACGATTACCCTTTGTAATGCCACTTCCATTGAAAATATCTTCGATTTTCCCGACTGATATAACATCATAGCCACCATTTTGAACATAGTTTAATGTTGTATCTTCAAACGGGCTCAATGCATAATCATGTCGATTTGAGGTACGTTCAAAATGACCCGGTGTTCCGATATACGGTCTAGCAATAATGCGTCCAATCATATATGGATCTTCTAAAGTTATTTCACGAGCGTATTCACAAATTCGATACAATTCTTCAAGCGGAATCACTTCTTCGTGAGCAGCAATCTGCAAAACGGAATCAGCAGAAGTGTAAATAATTAAATCACCTGTTTCAAGTTGATGAGCACCATATTCATCAAGTATTGCCGTACCCGAAGCCGGTTTATTTGCTACCACCTTGCGACCAGAGAACGTTTCAATTTTTTCAATCAATTCATCGGGAAATCCATCTGGGAATACGCGAAAAGGTGTCTGGATATTTAACCCCATAATTTCCCAATGTCCTGTCATGGTATCTTTGCCTGCTGAAATTTCTTCTAATTTTGTATAATAACTTGTTGGGTTAGTAACAGGTTCCATCCCTTCAATTGGTGCAATATTAGCTAATCCCATCGCACGTAAATTCGGCATTTTTAATCCTACTGTTCGAGCAATATTACCTAAAGTATTCGCTCCAACATCACCAAAATCAGAAGCATCTGGGGCTTCACCAATACCAACAGAGTCCATTACAATAACATGAATTCGTTTAAATTTCATCATATCCTCCTTATTATCTAACCCCCAATATGCTCGAGGGAATGTTTGCCGATAGACTTTTTGTAAGCGTTGTTTAGAAATATGTGTGTAAATTTCTGTCGTAGATATATCTGCATGACCTAAAAGTTCTTGTACCATCCTTAAATCAGCACCATTCTCCAATAAATGTGTTGCAAATGAATGGCGCAACATGTGAGGAGATACATTTCGATCAAGACCTATTTCTAGACAATATTCTTTTAATGCTTTCCAAATACCTTGTCGTGTAAATCCACTTCCTCGTTGGGTTAAAAAAATTATTTTTGTTGGTTTTTTATTATTATATAGAGGATACACCTCGTTTAAATACCTGTCCAGCCAGTAAATGGCTTCTTCACCTAAAGGAATAATTCGTTCTTTATTCCCTTTTCCGAGTGTTTGAATAAAACCGAGATCAAGATGCAAATCATCGCGAGTTAAATGAATTAATTCACTGACACGCAGTCCTGTTGCATACATTAATTCCAAAATGGCACGATCTCGTATCCCTTTATTGGTCGATGTATTTGGCGCATTCATGAGCTGATCTACTTGTTTTGAACTAATCACTTTAGGTAACCGTTTATATGATTTAGCACCTTGAATTAATTCGGTAGGATTATACTCAACTTCACCTTGTAATTGCAAATATTTGAAAAATAAACGGAGTGTAGACATCACACGATTAACTGTCGAAGTTGCATAATGATTGGCATTCAAGTAAGTCATAAAGTTCGACATAATTCGATAATCGACTTGTTTTATATCTTTCACTTGGTTCTCTTCAAGATAGCAATAAAATTTTGATAAGTCTCGCATATAATTTTCAATTGTATTCGTAGATTTACCTTCATCAATCAACAAAAAACGTTTAAAATCTAGCTGATAATCTTTCATTGATTATCACCCGATGTTTTTAAATAAATACCTTCCTGGCGAACTTGGGTAACTATATCCGCTTTCATTAAACGTCCAACCGCTCTTTTGAATTGAGATTTACTTAGACCTAATTGCCTTTGTATTTCATCACTTGGTGATTTATCATGTAACGGCAAGAATTGATTGGGTTGCTTCTCAAGCACAGCTTGAATCATCTGAGCATCGTCTTCAAGTGCTTCAAAAGCTCTAGGACGTGTGGACGCATTCAACTTACCATTTGGATGAACTTTTATAACTCTAGCCTCGACCACTTGACCAAGTTTCAGTGGATCTAATTGTTCTGATTCATGGATAAATACCTCAAAGTTTTCTTGAGATAACCCCACCATCCCGACCCCTTTATCTTCAAATAAGGTTACTTGAAGGGATTGATTCATCAGTCTGTTAGGAGCAGATTTTCGGTATTGTTCAATATCATTCGCTTTAAGCAAGTGTGCCCAATAACGTTGACGCTCATCGATACTCATCTGGACTAATAATTTTGCGTCAAGTTCCGGCCATTTAGCAATATCATCCGATAACTCATCTAAAGAAATCACGATATCTTTATTCGGTAAGCCCACATCAATAAATAATCCGAGATTTGGACGTCGTCCGACGACCCGACCCCAACCAAAGCCTTCCGTTATAATTGGAGGTAAATCGATGATAAATTTTGCTCGATTATCACGATCGATATACCCAAATCCTAAAATAGAATCTCCAACTTCTATAGGAGACACTACTAAATCTTTTGCTAATTCATAAGTTGTATTTGCTTCATCTTGGATATAATATGCATATTTATTTTCGTCGCTCACTTTACCCATGATTTGAAATGTATTCATTCAATCCCACCTCACTCTTTAAGTATTTTTGATTAATAATGATAAAAAGCATATTAAATAGTGGTAAACCGCTAGATAATATGCTTGAAGTCGTTAAATGCTTACTGTTGCTCCGCGATAAATCCGTCCTCGACGTGCATCAACAGTAATCATTTCATTTGATTTTATAGCTTCTAGGGCTCCTTTAGCGGCTACGACTACTGGAATGCCGCATTCCAGTCCCATAATGGCAGCATGAGATGTGATACCACCTTCTTCAACAACTAAAGCACCTGCTTGCATAATCGCTTCATTGTATGAAGAGTCTGTATGTTGAGTAACTAAAATAGAGCCTGAACTCATTTGTTTAATGGCTTCTTCAGCAGTTTTAGCAATGACAGCTTTGCCAATATGATTGCCGATACCGACACCTTCCCCTTCTGCAAGTAAAGTACCAATTAATTGAATCTTCATTAAGTTCGTTGTTCCAGATTCATAGACCGGAACACCCGCTGTAATTAAGATTAAATCTCCTTCGCGAGCAAATCCTACTTGTTGAGCAAGTTCACTCGCAGAATCTAACATATCGTCTGTTGATTGTGGTGGTCTTACTTTACGAGCTTCAACCCCCCAAGCCAAACTAAGTGAACGCTTTGTTTCCTCACTAAATGTTGCGGCTAAAATATTTGCATTCGGGCGATATTTAGCAATCATCATTGCAGTATGACCAGAACTTGTAGCCGCTACAATTGTATTAATATTAAGATTCTTAGCAGTATGTCCTACCGCTTGACCGATAGCTTCTGATAAATCACGTTTATCATAAGCTTTTAAACTTAATGAATCTAAGCCTAATGTATTTGCTTCAGTATTCAAGCAAATATTTGCCATTGTATTCACAGCTTCAACAGGATATTCACCTGAAGCAGTTTCTCCAGATAACATCACAGCATCTGTTCCGTCAATAATGGCGTTAGCCACGTCACTCGCTTCTGCTCGTGTTGGGCGAGGGTTTTTTTGCATGGAATCTAACATTTGCGTTGCGGTAATAACATATTTACCAGCTTGATTACATTTTTTAATAATTTGCTTTTGTTCAATTGGTACTACTTCAGGTGGGATTTCAACACCTAAGTCACCACGAGCTACCATAATTCCGTCAGAAACACTTAAAATCTCATCTAAATTATCTAATCCTTCTTGGTTTTCAATTTTTGAGATGATTTTAACATGAGGTTGTCCTGCGTCTTCTAAGACTTGACGGATTTCCATCACATCCGATGAGCGACGAACAAAACTAGCAGCAATAAAATCAATGCCCTGTTCTAGCCCAAATTTAATATCACTTTCATCTTTTTCGGTAATTCCTGGTAATTTAAGCGATACATTAGGTACATTGACACCTTTACGTGATTTTAAAATACCATCGTTTAAAATTTCTGCCGTGATAATACCCGCTTCGTAGTCTAAATCAGTAATTAAAAGATCAATCAAACCGTCATCTAATAGGATATGACCTCCGACACTCACGTCGTGAATTAGATTCTCATAAGTCACTGAGAACATATCGTCCGTACCTTCAACTTCCTGCATTGATATTTTAATTGAATTCCCTTTATGCAATTCCACAATCGGTGTTGCCATTAAATGCGTACGGATCTCTGGACCTTTAGTATCGAGCAAAATCCCGATATTTTGACCCGTTAATTCACGTGCTTCTTTTAATAAATTCATACGCTCTAATTGCTCTTCATGATTCCCATGTGAAAAGTTAAAGCGAGCTACGTTCATCCCCGCATTAATTAAAGCGACGAGCTTGTCTAAACTATCTACAGCAGGGCCTAAAGTACATACAATTTTGGTTTTTTTCATGATTGTCTCCTTTTAATAACTTCCTATATACCGCGATCGGTTAAATTAATATTCAATTGGAATAAGTCTTGTCTTACAGCGTGCTCTGTTTTCTTCAAAGTTTTAACAATATCAAAGACAGCAAGACGTTCTTGTTTAATCCCTAAGTAGATAGCGGATTGACCTTGAATAATCAAATCAACGGCGCGGGCCCCCATAAGCGTTGCGAAAACACGGTCACGAGCAGATGGCGTTCCTCCACGTTGAATATGTGATAACGTCACCCCGCGAATACTTTCATCAGGTGAGTATTGTTTATATTCTTCTACAAAACTATTTACATCTGAGACACCTTCAGCTAGAACGATTAAAGAATAGTCTTTCCCTCGATTCCTACCTGCTGCAATACGACGTACAATACTTTGCATTCTAAATGATTCTTCAGGAATTAGGATCGCATCTGCCCCAGCTGCAACCCCTGCCCAAATCGCAATATCTCCTGCATGACGTCCCATAACTTCAACCACAAAGGTTCGGTTATGACTTGCTGCGGTATCAGAAATTTTATCAATTGCATCTAACGCCACACTCACTGCAGAGTCAAATCCAATGGTATATTCAGTACCAGGAATATCATTGTCAATTGTAGCTGGAATTCCAATGGCAGGAAAACCTAACTTAGTCAAAGCTAATGCCCCTTGAAAAGATCCGTCTCCCCCAATAACGATTAATGCATCAATATTATGATTATTTAACTGTTCTACTGCTCTTCGTTGATATTCTTCCTTTGAAAACTCTGGAAAGCGAGCAGAATAAAGAAAAGTTCCGCCACGACGAATATTATGATGCACATCAGAAGTTGTTAGTAGGCGAAAATCGCCTTCAACTAATCCTTTAAATCCGTTATAAACTCCATACACATCGATGCCATGATGAATTCCTTGTTCAACTGTAGCACGGATGGCTGCATTCATGCCAGGTGCATCGCCTCCACTAGTTACGACTGCTATACGTTTAATATCCATAAGTCACCTCTAATGATCCACATAGTTAATCTTTATTTTAACATTAAAATAAACTATTGTCATAAAGTTTTTAAAAGTATTTCATTTGTTTTCATTATTATTTGAAAACGACACATTCATTTCCAAAAAAACCTTTAAGCTTCTGCTCTAATTGGATTGAATAGTTTAATCGATAACTCGAATCAAGTTGGAAAGCCTTTCGTTCACTATTGACGATAATAACATCGATTGGATAAGTCGGGTCGCTAAATTGACCTATGTAATTTGCTGCTTGATCTAATGCTTCGAAAGAATGAATTTGTATAAAACATTGTGTATGTGTATTTTCATTATGAGTATGCTGCGAATCGGGAGTTGCATCTAAGATTGATTGAATAATTAATTGTTTACGTTGGTTACGCCACTCAATCTTTCCACGCACTCGCAAAACAGCATTCTCCGATAATAAACGTCGATACTTTAAATAATCACTTGGAAATAAGACTGCTGATAGTTCACTTTGCATATCAGTAAGGGTAACAAAGGCCATCTCATCCCCTTTTTTTGTCCGATGAATTTTAACCTGCTTGATGATAGCAAGTGTTTCGGCATAACCACTCGAAGAATCTGCTAAAATGGATTGTAATGATCGCACCGTTCCATTCTGAAAATAACTTTGATAAGCTTCGAGAGGATGCCCACTTAGTGTAAATCCTAAATAATCATTTTCATATCGGATGCGCTCTAACCGAGAAAATTCAGAAACATAGTTGATTTTTGGATTTAACGCTTCAAAGAGTGACATATTATAACGAGTATATTGGATACTTTGTAATAAACTATCTAAGTTAGTGACTAAAGTTCGTCGATTCGATTCTAAAGTATCGAAACACCCTGTTAAAATCAAAGCTTGTAAAGATTCTTTATGTAGTTCACGTTCAGGAAGACGCTGTAGAAAGTTAATAAAACTAGTAAATTTTCCAGCTTGAGAACGCGCCTCAAGCATTGCATCGATCATGCTCTTTCGAACACCACGGATTGCATTAAAACCAACACGTAACTGAGGTCGAGCTGTAAAGTTTGCTTCGCTTAAATTAATATCTAAAGGTAAAGTTTTACCTAAAACACGTTGCGCTTCTTGAATATAATTCACTTGGCTTTGGCGACTTGATGAGCCACTATTTATTAAAGCCGCATAAAATTCTGCGGGATAGTGGGCTTTGCAATACGCCATTTGGAATGCCAAATATGAGTAAACTACCGAATGAGATCGGTTAAATCCATAATTTGCGAACGCTAAAATATATTGAAAAACTTGTTCAGAAATTTCTGGTGAATGATGACGTTGGATAGCGCCTTCTACAAAAGACTGATGAAATGAATCGAGCAAGTTTAAATTCTTTGAAGCAATAGCTCGACGGAATGAGTCAGCTTGACCATAAGTGAACCCCGCCATTTGCACCGCAATTTGCATGACTTGCTCTTGGTATACAATGACACCATAAGTTGCTTTTAATATTTGATCCGTCGAAGGATCGATGGTAGGAATCGGTTCTTGTCCACGTTTACGTCGATTAAACGTTTCAATTTGCTTCATAGGCCCTGGACGGTACAAAGCATTCACAGCCACAATATCTTCAAAAGAGGTCGGGTAGATTGTTTTTAAAACTTTTTTTATGCCAGCTGATTCAAACTGAAATATCCCATTTGTATCACCTTGTTGAAAGAGTTTTAATGTTGCTGGATCATCTAAGGGAATGCCTCCCCAATCAACAGTACTTTGTGTATTCTTTTGAATTTGCTGCTTCATTTGATCTAATAGCGTTAAATTTTTTAAACCAAGAATATCAATCTTTAATAATCCCATCTGTTCAACTTGATCCATAGGTAATTGAGTGAGTAAAACTTCTCCTGGACGATTTCGAACTGGAATAAGTTGATCGATTGGTTGTTGGCTAATAACGACTGCCCCAGCATGCGTTGAAGATTGACGTGGTAATCCATCTAAAGTCGAACCCATCCGATAAATTTGTTCATTTATCTTTGAAGCATGCACATAATCTCGAAAAGCTTCAGATTGGTCATAAGCTGATTTAAGTGAAAGAGTCGTGTTAGTTGAACTAGGTAATAATTGTAACCATTGTTTGGTTGTTTTTTCATCGACTTCTAAAGCCTTCAGTATATCTCGTAGCACGGATTTAGCTCCAAAGCGACTAAATGTGATAATTTGGGCCACTTGATTTTCACCATATACTTGCGCTAAAAAGTGAATCACTCGACTTCGTGATTCATCCGATATATCGATATCAATATCTGGCAAACTGAGTCTTTCTGGATTTAAGAAACGTTCAAAAATTAAATTATATTCAAGTGGATCAACTTGAGTAATTTCAAGTAGATACGCAATCAAAGAGCCTGCTGCCGACCCCCGTCCCGGTCCAACCGGTATTTTTTGTTGATGACAATACTGAATAATTTCCCAGACAATTAAAAAATAATCATCAAATCCCATTTGATGAATAATTTGCAATTCATGTTCAATTCGTTGAATGTAAGAATTTTTTTGGCTTAAGCCGAGAGCAGAAAGTCGTTGCATGACCAAATGCTTTAAATAGCTTGCTGAATGGTCAAAGGTTTCTGGAATATGAAATTGCGGTAAAACCTCTTTATTGGGCTCAATTTGAATGGCGATATTTGCTTCGAGTTTGCTAGTGTTCGTTAACCATTCTGTGTACCCTAAGCACGCACACTGTTCCTTAACGATATGATACGGGCGCATATAATATTCGGTCTGATGGTCTAATAAATCTTTCGTCATAGGTTGATTTGCTTTAATAGACTGGAGCATTTGAATACTCGAACCATCTTCTGAGTTTAAGGCATGAATATACTGACTAATAATAACCGGAATGTCCAATTTTTTCGACCACTTATCCACTTGTTTCAATTCATATTCATTGCTTGGGAATAAATTAACTCCGATATAGATTTTGTCTTGACCAAAAATTTGCACTAAAAAGTTATGTAATTGTTGAATTTGATCCGTTTGATCACGAACCATTGCATAAAGCAGTTCGTTTTGATTGGATGAACTTATATAAACTAAATCTTGCGCTTGGTATTGGAGATATTGCCAGATTACTGATGTATCCACTGAGTCAGTTAACAATTGACGAGATAGTTGTCCTAAATGGTAATAACCTATTTTGGAAGTAGCATATAAAAGAAATTCATAAGGTACTTCTGAATCCACTATTCCAGGCAAAATAACCCGCAGTCCGATGAGTGGACGCAGGTGATGTTTTTTGGCTAATTGATACAGCTCAAGGGACCCATAGAGTACATGCGTATCCGCAATTCCGATGGATTGATAACCGTATTCTTTAGCTTTGATCGCATATTTGTTCAGTCGGAGTGTACTTTCGAGAAATGAATACTCACTTTGAATATTAAAAAGCATCGATCCCCCTCCTCTTAATTATAAAATCAACATGGCATCTCCAAAACTAAAGAAACGATATTCTTGGTCAACAGCGTGTTGATAGGCTTCCATAATAGCATCTCGTGAATAAAAAGCACTGACTAACATCATTAAAGTTGACTGTGGCAAATGGAAATTTGTAATTAAATGATCTACCGCTTTAAATTCAAAACCTGGTGTAATAAAAATATCCGTCCAACCAGATTCTGAAACAATTTTACCTTGGTTACGATGCGCAATCGTCTCCAATGTTCGTACACTTGTCGTTCCGACGGCAATAATATTTCCGCCGTCCGCTTGGACTTTGTTAATTTGCTGGGCACTCATTTCAGATAATGAGTAAAATTCTGCATGCATCTGATGGTCTTCGATATTATCAACCGACACAGGTCGAAATGTTCCAAGTCCAACGTGCAAAGTCAATGGAATAATTTGAATTCCTTTGGCTTTAATTTGGTCCATTAAGTCTTTCGTAAAATGTAACCCTGCAGTTGGGGCTGCAGCAGAACCATTTTCTTTCGCATAAACTGTTTGATAGCGTTCTGGATTATCTAATCGCTCTTTAATATACGGGGGCAAAGGCATTTGGCCTAATTCTTCCAGTCTTTCAATAAAGATACCTTCATACTCAAACTCGACGATACGTCCCCCATGTTCCAATTCCTCAATGACAATCCCTGTTATTTGTTGTTGATCTCCAAATTCGATGCGTGTTCCTATTTTTGCGCGGCGGGCAGGTTTAACCAATGTTTCCCATCTGTTTCCTTCAATATTTGTAAGCAATAAAACTTCAAGGTGCCCACCTGTATCAGGCTTCACGCCCATTAGTCGCGCTGGCAAAACACGGGTCTCATTAATAACTAACGCATCTCCAGGATTCAAATAATCGATAACATGTTTAAAATCTGTATCTTCAATGGTGTGTTGTGTTCGATTTAAAACCATCAAACGTGATGCACTGCGATCAATTAGGGGTGTCTGAGCAATGAGTTCTTCTGGCAAATGGTAATCAAAGTCTTTCGTCGTAATCATTCGTTTCCTCTTTCATTTCGGGTAATTCATAGCCTAAATGTTGATAAGCTAATCGTGTTGCAATACGCCCTCTTGGGGTTCGGCGTATTAAACCTTGTTGAATTAAGTATGGTTCGTACATATCTTCAACCGTCTCAATATCTTCACTAATATAAACAGCAATCGTGCCTAACCCAACCGGTCCTCCAGCATATTCTTCAATCATTGTTTTAAGAAGCTTTCGATCCAGAGGGTCAAGTCCGATCGGATCAATTTTCAGCATATCCAACGCTTGTTGGGTTATTGACTGATTAATTTTCCCTTCGGCATAGACTTGTGCATAATCGCGCACCCGTCTTAATAGTCGATTCGCAATTCGAGGCGTCCCCCGGCTCCTTCGTGCTATTTCCTTAGAGGCTGTTTGGTCAATCGTTGCTTGAAATACATTAGCACTTCGCTCGACAATTTCTTGCAATTCATCGTTATTGTAATATTGCATATGAGAAATAATTCCAAAACGATCCCTGAGAGGTTGGCTTAGCATTCCTGCACGAGTGGTAGCCCCAATTAAAGTAAATGGTGGCAATTCAAAATGGATAGGTTGACTAGAAGCCCCTTGACCAATCACAATATCAACATAATAATCTTCCATTGCTGAATACAGCACTTCTTCAACCACTTTAGGCAAGCGATGAATTTCATCAATAAACAAAATATCTCCCGGATTTAATTCATTTAATAGCGCTAATAAATCTCCCGAACGCTCAATCGCAGGACCATTTGAGGTAATAATATTGACGTCTAACTCGTTCGCAATCACCATTGCCATAGTTGTTTTCCCAAGACCTGGAGGGCCGTAAATAAGACAATGATCTAACGCTTCTTCTCTTAACTTCGCTGCTTGAATATAAATCGATAGTTCTTGCTTCATTTTAGTTTGACCGATATACTCAGCTAAACGTTGGGGACGGATATGCATCGGCTCCATCAAATCTCCGGTAATTTCATCCGCTGATAAGATATGCTCGTTATCCAATTATATCCCTCCTTTTATTTTTTTAACAATAATTTAAAGGCATAGCTTAAACCAGTTTGGACAGAATCAAATGATTCTGATTTAAGTTGCTTTTCAACCCGTGTCACTTCACGTTTCGAATAGCCTAAACCGCTTAATGCTTCCAAGATTTCTTCGTGAATTTGCAGTTGTTGTGAATCAGGTACAGCTGTTTCATCAGTAATCGGTTGTAGCTCTCCTTTTAGATCCAAAATAATTTGATTCGCTGTTTTTTTCCCGACACCAGGAAATTTCGTTAAATAAGTACTATCAGCTGATTCAATCGCTTGAACCAGTCCCTCATTATCGTCTGCTGCTAAAATCGATAAAGCACTTTTAGGACCGATACCGGAGACTTTATTTAAAGTTTGAAATAATTTTTTCTCACTTTCGGACTTAAATCCGTATAAAGTCATCGCATCTTCTCTAACTACCAATTCGCAATACACTTCAATTTCTTGACCAATTTGATCAGACCAATGATACGGTGTTGAAGCAATAACGATATAGCCAATTTTATTTGTTTCAATAACTAAGTGGGTTGGATGGATAGAGATTAAGGTTCCTTTAAGATACTCGAGCATAATATTTCCTCTCTTTAATTATATTATTCGTTGATCAAACGGATCGGTTGTATGACTATCTTGAATTCGTTTGAACAACTTTTCTATGGTTGCATTGACAAATTCAATTAAAACAGGACGCCCATGAGGACAATGGAATGGATCTTTTAACGTTCCCAATTGTTCAATAAGAAATTGTGCTTGTTTTGAATCCAAGTAATGATTCGCCTTAATTGCCCCTTTACAACTTTGCATAATAATACTTCGCTCTTTTAATTCATTCACAGTTAAGTTTGGTTCATTTATTAATAAATCAATTAAGTTTGGGATAAATTGATCCAACTGTGTATCTTTCAGCCAAACAGGGTAACTATCAAGTTTATAAGTTTGTTCACCAAACGGTTCAATTGAAATGCCTAGTCGTTCTAAATCGGATTGAATTTCTAATAACTGAGAAATCTGTGCACTCGATAAATGAATTAATTCTGGCATTAACAACGTCTGTTGTTCTTGAATCGGATAATCTTCAGCCATAAAGTGCTCATAATTAATTTTTTCTTGAGCCGCATGTTGATCAATCAAATAAAACCCACGTTCATTTTCCGCAATTAAATAAGTACCATGAATCTGTCCGACATACCTTAAAGCATTAAAATCAATGAAATGATTGGTTTCTGTTGATTCCAATGATAACTGATTTGAAACTTGCCCGGCTTCACTTGTTTCCTCTTTGACAAATTCTACCGATTCAGCTTGTTCATTGGATAACTCTGAATCAAGTAGACTAGCTGGTGAATCCGTTCTTTGAAAATAATTTGCGATTTTGTTAGATTGTAGTGTGTTTTCGGAAGGTTCAGATAAATCACGGGCAAGATTTGATTGATAGGGTGAATATTTTTCATTAACTTCTGCCCTTTCTTTAACTGATTCTACTTCTATTTGGGGTATATTTTGATGTTTTTCTAATTGTTCATGAATCGCTTCTGTAAATAAATCGACTAATTCCTCTTCTTGACTTAGGCGAACTGTATACTTGGTTGGATGGACATTCACATCAACGAGTCGAGGATCTACTTGAACATTCATTACAGTTATTGGATAGCGTCCAATCATCAATTGGCGCCCATACGCTGCAATCACCCCACGATCGAGTACATGACTATGAACAGGACGACCATTGATCATCCAGTGCATATAGTAGCGATTTGTTCGCGTTAGATTTGTAGGAGAAATATAGCCATCCACTTTAAAAGTTGAATTACTTGCTTGAATTGAAATTAACTGACGGGCAATCGATGGATGATAGACGTTTGCAATAGCCTGTAGTAAATCTGACCGGCCACTTGTCCGGTAGATTAACTTATCATTATGAAACAATTCAAAACGAATATTAGGATGCGCCATTGAGATATTTTGAATAAAGCGTGTTGTATGTGATAACTCCGTTTGAAGTCGTTTTAGATGCTTCAAACGAGCGGGTGTATTATAAAATAACCGTTCAACCGTAATTCTCGTTCCTAATCGTGCATTCGTAACGGATTCACTGATGATTTCTCCACCTTTTAACTCGATTTGATATCCTTTATCTTGTTCTGGTTGAGTTGATTCCATTAAAACGTGGCTGACTGAGGCAATACTAGCGAGTGCCTCACCCCGAAATCCCAGAGTACGAATCGCAAATAAGTCATTCGTATCGTACAATTTACTGGTTGCATGAGGCAAAAAAGCGTGACGTAGATCATTTTGACTCAGACCTATCCCATTATCACTAACTTTTATGCCTTCGATGCCAGCTTCTGTTAGTTCAACAATAATTTCTGTTGCTTGCGCATCAATCGAATTTTCCACCAATTCTTTAACGACGGATGAAGGCCGTTCGATCACTTCACCTGCCGCAATTTGATTCGCTAAAGTATCTGACATCTGTTTAACAATATCCATCTCTTACCTCTAACTTTCGTTAACATCTCTTTGAAGCTCTACCAAAAGATTTAGCGCATCAACCGGCGTTAATTGATTAACATCCAACGCTTTAATTTTATTTATTATCTCAGAACTTAATGCTGTTGTTTGTATCTCTTTCTTTTCTTGTATTGTTTCTCTAACATTCGGCAAATACTTGGCTTGAGACTCTAACGCTTCTAAAATTTCTGCACTCTGCCGAATTACTTGCTTTGGTAGACCAGCAATTTGTGCTACATGAATACCATAGCTACGGTCAGAAGGTCCTTCTAACACTTTATGCAAGAAGACTAGCTCCCCATTTATTTCTTCACTACCAACATGAATATTACGAACAACTGGAAGATCCGAATCGAGTCGCGTTAATTCATGGTAATGCGTAGAAAAAATTGTTAGACATTGAATTTTTTGGGCAATATAGCGAATAATCCCTTCGGCTAACGCAATTCCATCATATGTTGCAGTCCCACGCCCTAATTCATCAAACAATAGCAAACTATTTGTCGTAGCTTCTTTCAACGCTACTTGAGTTTCCATCATTTCGACCATAAAGGTACTTTGACCTAAAGTCGTATCATCTGCGCTACCAATTCGGGTGAATATTTTATCTATTATTGGCAATTTAGCACTTGTCGCAGGAACAAAACTTCCTATTTGACATAGAATAAAGCAATAAGCAATTTGACGCATATAAGTACTTTTACCTGACATATTGGGCCCCGTTAAAATATGTAAATAATTCTCTGAGGTGCTTGAAAAATCATTCGGCACAAAATTTGTTTTTTTAATTAATTTCTCAACAACCGGATGGCGTGACTGAATAATTTCAACATCTTTCGGCTGAGAAACAATTTGAGGCTGGGCATAATCCTCTTGATCTGCCAACGAGGCAAAAGCAGATAAGACATCTAATTCAGCAACTTGCATCGCCAATTGCTGGAGTGGTTCGATATAGTTCAAAATTTGTTCACGAAGCTCAACGAACAATTGATATTCTAAAGCGGTTGATTTTTCTTTGGCATTTAAAATCGTTTGTTCAATCTCTTTTAATTCATCTGTAAAGAAACGTTCAGAATTCGCTAACGTTTGTTTTCGGATATAACGGGGATCTTCTAATTCTGCTGCTTGAACTCGACTAATCTCAATATAGTATCCGAACACTTTATTAAAGCCAACCTTTAATGTTTTAAGCCCAGTTCGTTCACGTTCATCAACTTGCAATTGAGCTAGCCAATCTTCTCCGTGTTCTAAAGCATCCCGGTATTGGTCCAATGTTTCATGGACTCCTGATCGAATCAAATTTCCTTCACTTGAGGATAAAGGAGGATTATCAATCAATACGGATGAAATAAGGTTAATTAATTCACTAAAATCATTCAACAATTGAAATGATACTGAAGAATCAAATTGATTCATCGAATCTAAAATTTGATTTATGGTTCGAACTTCGCAAAGCGATTGATAGAGATGGTCAATATCTTTGGGATTAGCATAACCTAGACTAATTTTAGATATTAATCTTTCTAAATCATAAATATTTTTGAGCGAATTGACTAAATCCATTCGCTCAAAGTAAGCAGATAAGAAGGCGGCTACTTTCTTATGTCGCGCTTCAATCTTTTGCTGATTAATTAAGGGTTTATCTAACCAACGCGCTAACAATCTACCTCCCATTGCTGTTTGTGTTTGGTCGATATAGGATAAAAGAGATCCTTTGCGTTTATGTGTACGTAACGAGCGAGTGAGCTCAAGCTGAATCTTAGTGTAATGATTTAGTTGCATCGCTTGATCTATGGCATAACGCTGGACAGGTTTAAGATGTGCAAATGATTCCATTTGCAAACGATTCAAATAACTTAATAAATATTCATAAATCGGAGCTTCATTACTTGTAAGTTCTTCAATGAGTGAGGTTGGATAAACTATTTTTGATTCAGGTAACGCATGTTCAGTAAACGTAATTGATTCAACTGTTTTAAATTGATAAATCATTTCTTTTAAAAATGTTGGGATAATTATTTCACTGGGATGAACACTTTGAATTTCATTCCATAGCATTTCTGTATCGCTGCAGCACGTTAAATAACTTTCACCTGTGGCTATATCGATATAACAAAGACCAAAATCGTGACCTGTTAACGGGTAGATTGCTGCTAAGAAATTATTTTCTTTGTGATCTCCTACTTGGTCATCAACGTAAGTGCCCGGCGTAATCGTTCGAACAATTCCACGTTTAACCATACCCTTTACGCTCTTCGGATCTTCTAACTGCTCGCAGATGGCAATTTTATAACCAGCATCAATTAATTTTTTAATATAGTCATTGGCCGCGTGATATGGGACGCCACACATTGGAATCGGATTATCATCATTTTTATTTCGCGAAGTTAAAGTGATTTCTAATACTTTAGCTGCTGTAAGCGCATCCTCATAAAACATTTCATAAAAATCACCCAATCGATAGAAAAGAATAGCATCTGGACAGGTTCTTTTTATTTCAAAATATTGTTCCATCATTGGCGTTAACTTCGCTGGTTTACTCATGATATCATCCTTCTCTGTTATTACTATGAATGGGTCGTAATCACTTCTTTAATGATACGATAACTTTCTTCGAGCTGTTCAATTTCAGGTGAATAGGAAACAATCATGACTTCATCGGGATGATATTTTGTATTAATATCTTTCCAAACATTGGCTACTTCCTCTGGATTACCGTATAGGTTAATCCCACCTCTTGTTTTCAAGAAGAATTTCTCGACCGTTGTTAAATGATTATAAAAACTTATATCTGGAGTTTGAATTTGGCCAGATTCACCTCGAGCAATTTGAATCGAATGAAAATCCCAAATGCTCTTCATTTCTTCTGATTTTTCAGTTGTCTCTTGCGCCGTACCGATCATCGCTAAAATTAAATAAGGTTCTTGCAAATATTCAGAAGGGACAAATTGTTCGCGATATATTTCAATTGCTTTATCTAAAAAATTGGGTGAGAAATGTCCCGCAAAAGCGTATGGCAGTCCTAAATCTGCTGCAATCTGGGCTGACGTGGTGGTACTCCCGAGTATATATAATGGAACTTGGCGATCAATTGCTGGAACTGCAATGACGCTTTCTTGTGATTCTGCTGGACCAAAATATCTTTGTAGTGCACGGATGCCGTCTTTGAAGCCTTCTTCTGAAGTTTCTCCATGATAAATCAATTGAGCTGTTTCTGTATCCGTCCCAGGTGCTCTACCTAATGATAAATCGACTCTGCCAGGATGCAAAACGTCTAACATGCCATAAGTTTCTGCGACTTGAAGGGGCGTATGATTTGGTAACATCACTCCACCAGCACCAACACGAATGTTTTCTGTTGCATCCAAAACATATTGGATTAGAACAGACGTTGCTGTTGAAATGACCCCGGGTGAATTATGGTGTTCTGCAATCCAATAACGATCATAACCTAATTTTTCTACAATTTGAGCAAGTTCTCTTCCGCGGCGGATTGCATCAATTGGCTGATCCTGTAAAAAAACTGGAAACAAATTGAGTGCTGATAGTTTAACCATAATAATTCCTCCCAACAAAGTTCTTTATAATAATTATACCAAAATCCTTCATTAGACTAAAGTTAAGCGAATGAAAAAAGATTAGGCATTATCGCCTAATCTCAATATCAAAAATTATTTTGCATAGTCAATAGCTCGCGTTTCGCGAATAACTGTTACCTTAATATTGCCTGGATAAGTCATTTCTCGTTCAATTTGAAGTTTAATATCACGAGCTAATTTAACAGCTTGCGCATCATTAATTTGATCTGGTTCAACCATCACACGGATTTCGCGTCCTGCTTGAATCGCAAAAGCGTTTGAAACCCCTTGGTAGCTGTTAGATATTTCTTCAAGTTGTTCAAGTCGTCGAATATAATTTTCTAATGATTCATTACGAGCACCTGGTCTAGAAGCGGAGAAAGCATCTGCTACAGCCACAATAACTGATATTAATGAAGTTGGTTGTGTATCACCATGATGAGAAGCAATCGCATTGATAACCACTTTCGGTTCTTGGTAACGACGTGCAATTTCAGCACCAATTTCAACGTGAGTCCCCTCAACCTCATGGTCTAACGCTTTCCCAATATCGTGTAGTAGTCCAGCACGACGTGCTAACATTTCATCTTGACCAATCTCAACCGCTATAAAACCAGCCAGTTTTGCCACTTCCATCGAGTGCTTTAAGACATTCTGTCCATAACTCGTACGATAAGCTAAACGTCCAATAATCTTAATCAAATCGGGATGCATTGAGTGAAGCCCCAATTCAAAGATTGCTTCTTCCCCAGCTTCACGAATTTTCTCATCGATTTCTTTGCGTGATCTTTCAACCATTTCTTCGATTCGTGCAGGATGAATTCGTCCATCTTGAATTAATTTATCAAGTGCTGTGCTAGCAATTTTACGACGAATTGGATCAAAACCACTTAAGACGACCGTATCGGGCGTATCATCGATAATTAAATCAATTCCTGTCAGACTTTCAAACGTTCGAATATTCCGTCCTTCTCTACCGATAATTCGACCTTTCATATCATCATTTGGTAAATGGACGACGGTTAAGGTATTGTCCGTGACGATATCTGTAGATGTTCGTTGAATTGCCTGTAAAATAATATTTTTTGCTGTTCGATCTGCTGTATTACGAGCTTCTTGCTCAGCATCACGAATCATCGTAGCAATTTCATTTGTCAGTGATTCTTCGGTATCTTTCAAAACAATTGCTTTAGCTTCATCGGGTGACATCGCAGCCACACGGTAAAGTTCTTCTTCCTGTTGTTGAATCAATTGACCAATTTCTTGCTCTTTATCGACTAGCTGTTGTTGTTTTACTTCAAACTCAGCTAGTTTTGCTTCAAGCTGACTATCGCGTTGATCTAATAAATTACTGCGATTATCTAGGTTTTCTTCACGATGAATCATTCGTGCTTCAGACCGACTTACTTCATTCCGACGTTCTTTTAATTCCTCTTCGACCTCATTACGGTACTTAAGATTTTCTTCCTTCGCCTCGAAAAGCGCTTCACGCTTAAGTATTTGTGCTTGTTTGATAGCGTCATCTACAATAACATCCGCATTGAGTCTTGCTTTTTCAATATTTCGTTCATCAGAAGCTTTTTTAAATAAAAAGCCAATTACTATTCCTACAATTAAGGCAACAATCACAAAGGCGATTAACTTTAAGTCCATAAGAGTCACCTCCTTGATTGTTTATTTTTATTCAATTATATTTAATAATTAATTGTGTTTCCACTTCTTAATCTTATGCTTAATTGCAAGAATAGTCAAATATCTTTTGCTCTTTAAATGAGATAATCATTATTCATCGAAAAGTAAGTCGGTAGATATTTCTTCATTATCTTGTTCTGCAGATTCTTCAGCAGGTACGTCCGTTTTAAAATAATGTTGGCGGACTCTTTCTTCAATTTCGGCTAAAATTTCAGGATTTTGTTCTAAGAAATCTTTAGCATTTTCCCGGCCTTGGCCAATGCGTTCATCTTCATATGAATACCATGACCCTGCTTTATGCATAATATCTGCTTCTGATGCGAGGTCGACAATCTCTCCTGTTTTTGAAATGCCTTTACCATAAATAATATCGACAACAGCTTCTTTAAATGGTGGGGCCACTTTATTTTTAACAATTTTAATTCGCGTACGATTTCCAATAAAATCTGATTTATCTTTAATTGTTTCAGTACGACGTACTTCTAAGCGAATCGTTGAATAGAATTTTAAAGCACGGCCTCCGGGTGTTGTTTCCGGGTTACCAAACATAACACCAACTTTTTCACGAATTTGGTTAATAAAGAAACAGATTGTTTTGGTTTTATTAATTGAACCCGATAATTTACGTAGAGCTTGAGACATCAAACGAGCCTGAAGTCCAATGTGAGAATCACCCATCTCCCCTTCGATTTCTGCCCGAGGTACTAAAGCCGCTACGGAGTCCACTACAATAATATCAATAGCTCCAGAAGAGACAAGTGCATCTGCAATTTCTAAAGCTTGTTCTCCGGTATCTGGTTGTGATAATAATAACTCTTCAATATTGACACCTAAGTTTTGAGCGTATACTGGATCTAAGGCATGTTCCGCATCAATAAAAGCTGCGATGCCGCCTTGACGTTGGACTTCCGCAATAGCATGTAATGCGACGGTTGTTTTACCTGAAGACTCGGGACCGTAACATTCAATAATTCTTCCACGAGGATAACCACCCACTCCTAATGCCATATCGAGTAGGATTGATCCCGATGAGACCGTTGATATTTTCATACTCGTCTGTTCTCCAAGACGCATTACTGCCCCTTTTCCAAAATCTTTTTCAATATTTTTTAAGGCCATCTCTAAGGCTTTTTTACGATCATTTGTTGTCATGATGTTCCTCCATTTTCTTATCTGATACTATTTTACTTTGTTTATACATGATAATCAAGAAAATAAGAACATTTGTTCTTATTATTTGATTAAATGATACAATAATCGCATAACTTCATTAACGGAGCGATTACGCACAGCATTACGATTAGGGGCTGGAAAATGATAAACCTCTGAAATAACCGGCTGATCTTTAAAGGCAATTCCAATATAGACTGTTCCAGGCAATTGGTCTGCAAGACCATCTGGTCCAGCTACACCCGTTAAAGAAATAGCAATCGTACTATGGGTTCGTTCTCTTAACCTTTCTGCCATTGATCGTGCCACTTCATGACTTACGACACTATATTGTTGGATAGTCTGTTCAGGTACTCCTAATAGCTGTGTTTTCATTGGGGTCTGGTAAGTAACATACCCTCCTCGGACTACTTGTGAAGCTCCAGGAACGGACGTTAATTTAGCTTGAACTAACCCTCCAGTCAGGCTTTCAGCAGCTGAAAGCGTATAACCTAACCTTTGGCACCGATGAATAATGTATTGCTCAATCGTAAAGTCTTCCCCTTCGCCAATCCAAGGAGAATATAGGGTCTCCCGCAGTTGCTGTTCCATCCTTGATAAAATTATATCGCATTCTTTATCATTACAAGCATTCGCCGTCACCCGTATCGTAACCATATTATTTTTTGCATAAAGAGCGATGGTCGGATTCGTTTGGGCAGTAATTAACGTTTCGATTTGTTTTGCAATGGCTGATTCCCCAATATCGTACAAATGATAATAGCGGGACAGGATAACCATTGATTCACTTTTAAGTATTTCATTTTTAATAAAAGGAACCACTTGATTCAAAAACATCGCTTCAAGTTCAGCAGGCGGCCCCGGTAAAACGACATAATCAGTTCTTCCTTGAGTTCTTTCAGAGGTGTAAATTAAACCACAAGCTAATCCTACCTGGTTAATCAAAGTCGTACCGTTAGATATTGTGTAAGCTTGACGAATATTATTCGGAGCCATTTCGCGACCTTTATTCTCAAAATACTGAATATTTTTCTCATGTTGTATATCGCAAACTTCTAACGTCTCGCCTAAAAAATCAGCAAAGACCTCTTTGGTTAAATCATCCTCAGTCGGTCCTAAACCTCCCGTTATAATAATTAAATCACTTCGTTGCGAAGCCAATTGAAATGCATTGTAAATTCGCTCAAAGTTATCTCCGACAGTAGTTTGATAAAAAACGCCCAAGCCTAATTGCAAACATTGTCGACTTAAGAATTGTGCATTTGTATTTAGAATATCACCCATCAGGATTTCCGTTCCAATTGTGATTAATTCTACTTTCATTTTTCCTCCTAATAATAGATACATAAAATAATTTAAAATTTTTGATTAATTTAAAAAAACTTCTAAAAATATTTCATTTTAGAAGTTAAGTAAAACTTATAAAGAATCTGAAAAGACAAATCGTCCTTGGTAAAAGTATTCAATCCCGGAATAAACTGTGAAAATCAAACAAAGAATTAATAAGATATAGGCAATGTCGACTGAGATTAAGGCAAATCCTATATTATTCAATAAGTAAAAAACAACTGAAAACATCTGAGTAAAGGTTTTAATCTTTCCTGGTAAAGCAGCCGCCATAACTTTTCCATTGGAACGAGCTAATAATACGCGTAGTCCTGTGACTAATAATTCACGAGAAATAATGATTAAAACAATCCAAGCTGGAACGCGTTGTTGTTCTACTAGAACAATAAATGCGGCAATGACTAACAACTTATCGGCCATCGGATCAAAAAACTCTCCAAAAGCAGTCACAAGATTAAGTTTACGAGCGAGATAGCCATCAAGAAAATCAGTCAAACTTGCAATAATAAATACTATAGCTGCAAGAAGTTGATTCACTGGAATAACCGATCCAAGCACCGTCACATCGCCATGAGATGCCGGTAAGTACATCAAAATGATAAATACAGGAATTAAACACATCCTTAAAATTGTCAATTTATTCGCTATGTTCATTTTAGCCATATCATTGACCTTCTTCCTCAGACGGAATCGTTAACTCTTCTGTTTCAGGAGTACTTTCAGTTTCTGGAACACCTAGTTCAAAAACAATCGTTTCTTTCATATATTCATTTTTCGATTCTACTTTAGTACCGTTAACTAAAATATCTGCTCCCTCTGGATAACCTAATTGTAGACGTAATCGTCGGGTTCCTTCTGAAACTTTATACTCAAAAGTTTCACCTTCTGTGACAGTTGAATCTAACGTAATTTCTCCATCCTCAAAGGCACCAATCCACACGAAATTATGTCCTTTAAACTCAAATTTATATTGATCAAATGGTGCATTGAGTCGATACGTCGTTTCTTCATCAGAATTAGAAATTAACGTAATTGTTTGTGCTCCTACACGAATATCATTCTCACTTGTTGCGATGGTTGTCTCCTCAACACGTTGAGTTGTGAGTGATTCCGTTGCTTCGTCAGGTTCAATGACACTTACAATTTCATTCGTCTCTTCAACTTGAGGTGCAGGTTGATTCATCCGATTAATATTATTAATCGCTATAATTAGTGAGATGATAATGGCAAAGATAATCGCTATAAGTAATACTAACGGAACATAGGAAAGTAAGATATCTAAGTTATTTCGTTCTTTTCGTAAGTAGCGTTCAGTCCTTGAAGGCAAAGTATCGGTTGTACTTTGAACCATCGCTTCTGGTAATTCACTATTTAAATCGATTTCTTCTTCCAATTCAATTAATAATTCTTCACTATCTAATCCTACCATATCCGCATATTGTTTAATAAACGCGCGAGTGTAAAATGCGCCAGGCATTTGATCAAATTGCCCTTCTTCAATGGCTTGTAAATATTTTTTTTGGATTTTAGTCATTTGTTGTAAGGTGTTTAAGGTATAACCTTTTTCAATTCTTGCATCTCTTAATTTATTTCCTAATTCACTCATGAAACATGGCTCCCTTATCTTTCATTCACTCTAGTGATTATACCATATTTTATCGTGAAACATACATGAATTCGTGTTTCGATTGAAAAACTTTGTAGAGAATTTGATTCAATAAAAAGAAGCGTCTGACTGAAGTTCATTTTCTTCCCGAGAAAACAGGAAAAATCTAACAGTTCAAAGGCTCATTGAATTAGGGATTTAAAAAATGATTCAGAGAGTCTTTAGGTGGCAGGAGAAAAGGCTATGAGTTTAAATGCTCTCATAGCCTTTTTTGATTACATATCTTTAATTGAATTTTTAATGTGATTTCTTTCTTCTTCTGTTAATTGATACTTATCAAATAGTTGTTCATCTATTTCATCAATAACTTTAGTCCAATCTATATCAGATTCATCAGTAAAATCTTGAATAGGAACAAATCTAAATGTTTTAGCTGTTGAATCTTGACTTGGTTTAGATAAAGAATGCATATACCTAGCAAATTTTGTTTTAAAATATTTAGTCAAATTTTCACAAGATTTATGATTTAAATTTAACTCAGCTCCAACCACCAAGTATGTCTCTGTGCAAATTTCTTTAGGTTTTCCTATAAAAGCATTCAAATTATCATCTGAAAGTTCTGTACCAATATTATTTGCTCTTGCTATAAAAACTTTCCAAACATCAATATATTCGGTATTTTTATTAATTAATTCTTTTTCTACATATCCTATTTGTCTTCTTTTTCCGTAGCATAGAACTGGTTCGATTAAATCTTTATCTGTCACATGATAAGACTCGTCTTTAGTAAAATATCCTCTAAAACCAAATGGACGTAGTGAAGAAATATATTCAGACATTTTATTTTTTGTTTTCGCATTTACTTTTTCAATTATTTTAGGTCCCTTTCCATCTCTAATAAATATGTCAATGCCATCTACCAGAAGAGTTCTATTTACATCCGATGTCACTTCATCATTCTTATAAGTAACAACTCTTACTATATCTCCACTCTTTTCCTTATCATTAATAAAAAAGCAAACTCCTCCTCTATTGTTGGTATTTGGAAAAACATCTTCAGGCGTTGTAAAATCATGCAGCTCTCTCATCGTACGATCTTTAAGCATTAAATCCCTAAATTCATTTAAACCTTTACCCCCAGCAAACCATCTTGTAGGTGTAATAAAACAAGTATATTTGTTTGTAAGTTCTTTACCTAATAGTACAAAATGCTGATATATGGGCTTCGCACTTGCTTGAGCACCACCATCACTGAGTTGATATGGAGGATTACCTACCACAGCACCAAACTTCACTTTATTATCACCTACCTTTATTTTTTCATCTAGTTTAATATTACAAAATTTCTTGTCTTGTTCTAATATATTTTTGATTTTTTCGTAATCTATACTATTCTCTTTATTTTTTATTTCAAGTAAATCATAAGCATTAAAATTAGTAGCTATATTTTCTATATTTAAATCAAGTATTTCATAAAACTTTCTTGTAAATTCATATGCAATAGATGAAGTTGGGATTGAATAAACAAGATCTTTAACTACATCATGTGAAAGTCCAAGTTCTATTCTTAATCTATTATAAATAGAAACCACATATTCTCCGGATTTGCAACCTATATCAAGGAAACTTTCGTTTTTATTTACTATTTCTCTTAGATTATTTTCTGGCAACAAATTAATCATATCATCGCATACTTTTGCTGGAGTAACAACCTCAGACTCACTCATCCTATTAAACCTTTTTATTGATGTCATTGCTCTGTCTATCGGACTCATTGTTTCGTCATTTGCTAACAGAGAGATGTTTTGAATCTTATAATCTAATCTACTTCTTTTAAATGGATCCATATATTGACTTACTTTTTCTAATACATATTTATCTATTAGCAGATTTTTTGAAAGTCTTTCATTGTCAGTTGATTCAATTACAGACAATATATCATCTAAAGATGAAACTTCATCCTTTGTTAAAAAAGAGAAAAATAAAATTCTCTGATAGTATGTTTTAATCTTACTTTCTAATTTTTGAATCTCTTTGTCAGTTTTTGTTTCAGTATATTCTTTATTCTCGCCCCTCTTGACTTCAAAATTATCATCATTAGATTCTGGAACTTCAGGTTCGATATCATCTCCTTCTCCTTCATTTGGAGGGATGGTTAAACCTTGTTTTGAATTAAATTCCCCTTGACTTTCAATAGTTGTCCTAATAACTTCGTCATTTAAAAGAGATAAATCCACAGGGATATCTAAAACTTCATCAGAAACACTTCTTTGGTTATTATATTCACTAATATATTCTAGAATATTTGTTGCTGTAACTTCCTTTATCTTGTTATGGTTCATTACGATAATTGGGGATATATGAAGTTCATCTTGAATTCTTTCTAGTAGTTTACTATTTCCATTCTTATCGGTATTTACATTATATATTAGAGATTTTTGTTCTTGCATTCTAAATAGTCTATTTGGATCAAAATCTACTAGAAGTGTTTGTGGTTTTAGATTTTCTCTTATTGTACCTTTATCACTCGAAAGTGTCCTAATATACTGATTTTGCAATCTAAATATTGATTGATCATATTCTTGAGGAGATGCTGTATCTTTTAAATAAAGCATAGTATCCCATTGTTCTACTGTAGATCCTGTAAGCATTCTATTAACAGTAAGTGTAATAGTCTTTATATCATTGGATTCACATTCAGTTATTTTATTTTTAATATCGTTTGGGGTTTTAAGTATTTTTGATGATTCTAAACCAGAAATATTTATTATTTCATACTCATTTAGGTTTTTAAAAGAAGTTTTATTAATTTTTATGAGATCTTCCATAGCATCACAAGAGGCACAATAGGGAAGAACCATAACTATATGTCTGCACATTTTTCCAGATTTAATTTTGTCGTAATCTAAAAAACCTAATAAGCCATCATCTTCTTTACTTCCATCTATAACTTGCAAGAGATCCAGTATTTCTCTTTCATTAATAAATTTTTTGTGTCTATATTTCTTTTTGTCTAAAGTTATTGACTCTGGTTCAAATAACTTAGAGAATGCAAAGCTGATACCACTTCTTTTTAGTGCTTCCATTTTTTTCTAGATGATTTATTTGGATTGAAGGCAAATCTAACCATCTGTGGAAATCCGTAGTACGGATTGTCCCATTCTTCAACATCATCTTTCTGAAGATTTTCTCTATCCCATTTTTTCTGTTCTTCAACTATATCTGAAAATTGTATAAATGAAATAATATCCTCTTTTTCAAACTCGCTTCCCATTAATATCCTATAAGGTGTTCCAGATAAATGAAGTCTAATACTTGCGTTTAATTTTTTTATTTCCTCATCGGCTGTTTGAGTATCTATTGATTCATCGTTGAGTTTTTGTATGTTCTTTTCATCAATTCTGTTGTAGCCAGCATTTTTTAGAACTTTACCAAATGATTCTGCTCTCGCTCCAAAATGTGTTTCATCTACAATAAGAAGGTCTATTTGTTCAGAAAATAATTCTTTGTGTTTTGCTTTAATATTGTCACCTTGTAAATCCTGTAAGGTTAAAAATAGAACTATTTTCTCATTTTTAAATAAAATACTCTTTATCACTTCAGGGTCTCTAGCTAAATCTAAACTATCTAAGAATTTATATTGTTCAAAATTTCCAGCACTTTCTACTGTCTTTTTCCATTCTTCTCTTACATCGGCTTTAGCCGAAACTACAAGAACTAGTTTAGCTTTTATCTCTAGAGCGCAATAAAGAGAAGTAAATGATTTCCCGAATCTCATTACAGCATACATTAATAGGTTTTTTCTTCCACTATTAACAGCATTCACAAATTGATCAACTACTTTCTTTTGATTAGGTCTTAAGTCCCAGGCCTCTCCTCTTTCATAGTGATACATTTGAGGCAGATTACTAGCTGAAGAATAATAATCATATTTGTTAGATTTTTTCTTGTAGTTTATTTTTATATCTTCAATTGCATCGTTAATATCTTCTACTTCTGTGTTTTTAAAAAATTCTTTACTATAATATGTTTCATCGTTTAAATCGATAGGAAGTAACCTCTGTTTATTTAAATCCTTCTCTAAAAATTGATGAACAGAATAATCTCTGAGATATGTCTCATCATTGATTATAGCCTTGTTTTCATACTTTTTTTCTAGTTCAGGAAAATACTTTCTCCATTCATTAAGTCTCTGTGATACAGGTCTATAAGTATCTCCAATTTTTAAATAATTCGGAACTGTATTAGTTTTGAATGCATAAATGTGTGGATCTACTCTACCTACAATTATTTTATCAAGTATACCTATAGACTCTATTCTTGACCTATCCATAATTTTCACCCCAGTTTATTAAATCTTTAAAATTAATTATCTTTTTAGATCTCCAATCCTTTATGATACAAAGTGCATCCTTATCTTTTTGTTCAAATATTGACAATTGTTCAAATTGTTCTTGTGGTGATTTATAAGGAATCGTATATGTTAGTCCATCCATTTGCCACAAATTCCAAGAAATTATCTTGGCTATTCTAAGTAATTCATCTTCAGGGGGTTCTTTTTGTAACCTCTCTTTTGCATAATCAAAATAAGATGCTAATAGGTTTTCTCTTGCTATCAACAAACTATCTCCTTGAAATTCGAAACCGTATATGCTTTGAAAGGCTCTCTCGGCCCATTTTAACCACTCTTCTTCAGTTTCTGTATTTTCATTTATTACTCTCATCTTTCTGTCTAAAAATCCAATTCTATTATTCAATTCTATCGGAGTTCCTGTAGTTGAATCATAACGACTAACTAAATAAGGAGCTTCTCCACAAGTCATTTCGAGACGTCGTTCATCTACATAATTCTTCCATGTTTTATTTTTATCTTCAGGAAATTCTATTTTTTTAATTGTAGATACCCATGACTTTTCTTTTTCAACATTAAACACTTCATCTCTACAGAACCATGCATTATCAACTAAATTATTTTGAGCATTACAAATCCAACTAGGGGTGAACACCTCTGCTTTGTCTTTCGTTCTATTTCCTTGTTTTTCCTTTGTTTTTAATATCCTTGGTCTGATGATGTTAGAATTATTACCAGTTATAAGTTCAATTTCTATAGGAAAATGAGAGTTGTATTTATCTCCTAAATATTCATAATCATCAGTTCCCCAAATAATATTTCGTTCGGTGGTTCTATCAATAAGCAGATTTTTTAGAATAACTAAGCTCCACTTATTTTCATCTATATCAATAGTAAATGCCATATAATTTCACCTTTTTAACTATAAAATAATAAGTTCTTTCTAATCAATTCTATACTCTAATACTTCTGATATATCACATTTAAAATACCTACATATTCTACCAAGTATTTCCATACTTACATTCTCGTCTCGTCCCATTTTAGCTATGGTGTGTGGAGTTGTATGGATGGCTTTTTGTAAGTCTAATTTATTCATCTTTTCATCTATTAATTTTTTCCATAATTTGTCAAAGGAAAATCCCATAATCCACCTCAAATCAATCTTCTACTTCGTACAGTTTTTCTATAATATTATACCACTTTCTAAAACTTGTTTTTACCTATTTTTTAAGTCGGATATATTTCCGTTTTTTTCTAATCAAAAACACAGTTTTTGTCTTAGGGCTAGTGTATGAAGAAATATTTCTAATAAAAGGAGGAAAATATGAAACAATTAAATAGACAGTCTTCATACTTTTAAGCTAGTGAAAAGATTACAGCATTATACTGTTGACTTTTAAGGGATGATGAACTTCAAGGCGAAAGCAACTCAATAAGAAATCAAAAGGACATATTAGAAAAACATGCTCTTGATATGAGATTTAAAAACCTTGAGTTCTTCGTAGATGATGGTTATTCAGGTACGAACTTTGATAGACCCGCTTGGAATAAATTAAATTCCTTAATTAAGGATGGAAAAGTTGAAAATATTATAGTAAAAGATATGAGTAAGCTTGGTAGAGATTATCTGAAGGTAGGCTTTTATACTGAAGTTTTATTCCCAGATAATAATATACGATTTATTGCAATTAATAATGGTGTGGATTCAAAAAATCAAGTAGAAAAACCTTAAACCTTTTTTTAATATCTTCAACGAGTTCTATGCTAAGTATACAAGCAAAAAGATAAAGGCTGGTTTTAAGGCTAAGGGTTAAAGTTGAAAACCACCAACAACTAATCCACCTTATGATTATTTAAAAGATAAGGAAGACAAAAACAAGTGGATAGTCGATTAATTTTCTGCTGAAATTGTCAAACTGATTTTTAATCTTTGCATTAAAGGTTTTGAGCTAAGTCAAATAGCCAGAAAACTAAAAAGAGAAAGATTCCAACTCCTGCTAAACATTTTAGTAATTTGGGAATAAATTTCCCAACTGAAAAACCCGAAATAAAATATAGTTGGAATCCTGATACTGTTTCCAATATTCTTGATAGAGAAGAATATCTAGGAAAAGTTATAAACTTTAGAACAAAGAGTAAACCCTATAAAACTAAGAAAAGTGTAGACATGCCAAGGTCTGAATGGACTATCTTTGATAGTGTTCATGAACCAATCATTGATGAAGAAACATTTGATGTTGTAAAAAGGATAAGAAAAACAAGACGAGTTCGTAACAGTTTAGGAGAAATGCCTTCACTATCCGGTATGCTCTAATGTGCAGACTGTGGAGCAAAATTGTATCAAGTAAGGGGTAAAGGCTGGTCCCATGATAAAGAATACTTCGTTTGTGCATCCTATAGAAAGCAAAAAACAAATGCACTTCCCACCAAATTAAGAATATTCAAGTGGAAGAAGTTCTCATTAGGAAAATTAGGAAAGTTACAGCTTTTGCAAAAGACCATGAGGAAGAATTTGTAGATTTAGTTTTGAAGAAGAAAACCAGCGAGTTAAATCAAGTATTAAGAAGTAAGAAAAAGGAATTAGAAGATTCTAAAAATAGAATTGCAAAACTTGACTCCATAGTTCAAAACCTTTATGAAGATAACTTAGAAGGTAAAATATCTGACCAAAGATTTGAAAAAATGGCTGAATCTTATGATGAAGAAGAAATTTCAATTCAAGAAAGGATAGCTGGACTTGAAGAAAGCATTGCAAAATCACAGAAATAAGAACTTAATGTGGAATCATTCCTAAAACTTGTAAGGAAGTATACAGATATAAAGGAACTTGATCCAGAAATAATTAGAACATTTGTGGATAAGATTTATGTAAAAATATCAGAAAAAGTCCAAGGTACAAATTTAAAGAAACAGACTATTAGGATTTATTAGAACTTTATAGGGAAAATTGACATATAAAAATCGGCACAAAGGTTAATGCCTTCATGCCGATTAAATTTTAAGGAAATTAATCCCTAATTAAGAGCCCCTAAACGCTGCTTTTTAATTGAGCATTATTTAGATTTAATATATGTTTTACCATTCGCTTTAGGACCAAATGATTGGCCAACGAATAGGACTAACGCCACAATCGTAATGACATATGGTGCAATTTGAAGTAAAACAGGGGGCACCGATTTGATTACTGGAATTTGTGACCCTACCACTGATAGTGATTGAGCAAATCCAAAGAACAAGGCAGCTAGCATCGCTCCAATTGGATTCCACTGACCAAAAATCATCGCTGCCATCGACATAAATCCTTGACCTGTAATGGTTGAAACAGAGAAGTTTAAAGAAATCGATTGGGCTAATACTGCGCCGCCCATTCCACCAAAGAATCCTGAAAGTAAAACTCCCGCATATTTCATACCATATACATTAATCCCCAATGTATCGGCTGCTTGAGGATGTTCGCCCACTGAACGCAATCTCAAACCAAAACGTGTTTTATTCAGAAGCCACCATGCGATAAATGTCATCACAATCGCAAAATAAGCTGGTAACGAGGTACTTTGGAAAAAAATTCGACCGATAACCGGAATTTCTTTCAAAACTGGAAAGTTAAAATAACCAAATGATTCTTTAATAAAATCTGTTTGACCTCTTCCATCAAAAATAACACGTGTTAAAAAGACTCCTAGAGAAGGTGCAATAAGGTTTAGAACCGTACCAGAGATAATATGATCTGCTCGTAAGTTAACGGTTGCTACCGCATGAATCGAAGCAAATAGAACACCCGCTAATCCACCGACTAATAAACCAATCCATGGAGTCCAATCTCCAAACATACCCCCAAATGTTAAGTTAAATACAATCGAAGTAAAGGAGCCTATGACCATAATCCCCTCAAGACCGACGTTAACAACCCCACTACTTTCTGAAAATACCCCTCCAATTGCTGTCAATATTAATGGCGCTGAGTACACAAGTGTGGAAGATATAATGGATGCAATTCGGTTAATCATGAGCTTCACCTCCATTTTGGCTAGTTTTTGAGGCGGTACCTCTTGGAACCGATTGTTTCTTTTCAAAGAAGTATGTGATTACATAATTTGCTCCGACAAAGAAAATAATCGATGCAATCACAATATCTACGATTTCACTTGGGATTTGTGCCATCAGAGGCATACTAGTTCCTCCAGTTTTTAGTCCACCAAATAATAAACTAGAAAATACAATACCTATCGGATTTAATACTCCCAATAGTGCAACCGCCATACCATCAAATCCAATCGCAGGTGCTACACCATTCGTAAGGAAAATATTACGGAATTCACCTAGGCCGTTCATTACGCCTCCTAAGCCGGCTAACGCACCGCTGAGGAACATTGCAATAATAATATTACGTTTAGCGTCCATACCTGCATAGGTTGCTGCAAAACGATTCATCCCAACCGTCTTGAGCTCAAAGCCTAAAGTTGTATAGTGTAATAAAATATATACAAGCAACGCGAAAATTAAAGCTAAGAAAATCCCACCGTGAATGGTTGATCCTTTTGTTAAATCAGTCAGAGACTGAATTTTTAAACTTGCATTGGGACCGATATAAGGTGTCGCATCCATTCGGTCGGTAATAATATTTCGAATTGTATAGTCAGTAATATAGACTGCTACATAGTTCAACATGATGGTGACAATGACTTCACTGGTATTAAAGAAAGCTTTTAGAACGCCAGCAATCGCAGCCCATAAAGCACCTGCCAGACTACCTAAAATAATGGCACATGGTAACAAAATCACTTTAGGCGCATCTGGAAATGATATTCCAATCCAGACAGAAATTAACCATCCCCATAATGCCTGACCTGCAAGACCAATATTGAAGAATCCCGCTGTATAAGCAATTGAAAAGCCAAGTCCTGTAAAAATTAGTGGTGTGGCTGCTCGAATCGTTTGCCCAATATTAAATGGACTTCCAATCGCACCGTCCACTAAGGCACGGTAACCTTGAATCGGATCATAACCGAATAATAGCATGATTAGTGCACCAAATAACATTCCTATCGTTACTGATAAAATCGGAATTAATAATTTCAATGATTTCTTTTGATTCATTCAGCTTCAACCTCGCTTTCATTTCGCAAAGCTAAGACGTCTTCATAAGTCGTACCTGCCATCATCAATCCAATTTCATCCTCATTCGTTTCATGAGTTGGAATATTCGCAACAATCTGACCATTATACATTACTAAAATACGGTCCGTAATATTTAAGATTTCTTCTAATTCAAAACTCATCAGTAAAACCGCGTTATTTGCATTACGTTGCGCGATAATTTCTTGATGAATAAATTCAATCGCACCCACATCTAAACCACGAGTTGGATTCGCTGTAATCAATAGACGTGGCGCACTAGTTAATTCCCGAGCAATAATTGCTTTTTGCTGGTTTCCACCTGAAAGTGAGCCTGCACGAGCCTGATTAGAAGTCGTACGAACATCAAAATTACGAATTAATGTATCGGCATGATCGTTAATTTGTCGATAATTTAAAATACCTTGTTTAGAAAATGGTGATTTAAAATAATTTTTTAAGACTAAGTTTTGATCCAAAGGCATATCCAACACTAAACCAAATTTATGGCGGTCCTCCGGAACATGCGAAACATGCATTTCATTTATCTGTTTTGGTGTCGCGTTCGCCATATCCTTACCTTGAATCATAATTTGACCGGACTCTACTGGCATTAAGCCGGTGATAGCTTGGATTAATTCAGATTGCCCGTTCCCATCGATTCCTGCAATTCCGACTACTTCACCTTCTCGTACTTCAAAAGAAATATTCTCAACCGCTGGGAGACCATTCTCTTTCATAATGCAAACATCTTTAACTTCTAATACATTCGCCCCAGGATTACTCTGTCCTTGGATACGGGTCGTTTTCACATTTCTTCCAACCATCATCGTCGCCAATTCTCGTGATGTTGTGGTCGCAACATCAACCGTATCAATTGATTCACCACGGCGGATGACGGTACAACGATTGGCTACGGCTTTAATCTCATCCAATTTATGGGTAATGATAATTATCGCTTTACCTTCTTTTGCCAAAGATTTTAAAGTAACCATTAATTCTTGAATTTCTTGGGGTGTAAGGGAAGCTGTCGGTTCATCAAAAATAAGAATATCTGCTCCACGATACAAGACTTTTAGAATCTCAACCCGTTGTTGCATCCCGACACTAATTGAAGAAACTTTAGCATCTGGGTCAATACTTAAACCATATTGTTTAGATAATTCTATAATTCTTTGACGAGCTAATTTACGGTCAAGTTGCACTCCTTTCAGGGGTTCTTCACCTAACATAATATTTTCGACGACGGTAAAAGCGTCAATTAGCATAAAATGTTGGTGCACCATTCCAATTCCGAGTTGATTCGCTTTTGTCGGTGTATCTATGATCACTTTCTCGCCTCGAACAAAGATATCCCCCGAGGTTTCCATCAACAATCCGGAAAGAATATTCATTAATGTGGACTTTCCTGCCCCATTTTCACCTAATAGAGCATGAACCTCACCCGCATTGACAGAAAAATTAATATTTTTATTTGCATAAAAATCGCCAAATTGCTTAGAAATATTACGCATTTCTATTACGGGCACTTGTGAGTTGTCCATATAATTCCTCCTTTCAACCTCAAAAATATATACATAATTTCATTATAACTGAAATCGTTAAAAATGATAACCCTATCATAAAATATTTTTTCTATTCATCTCATCTACAAATGATAATGTCTCAAGTAACCGTAAATGAAAATGTCCCACTTTAGTGTATATTAAATCTAAGGAGGGATCTCAATGGAGGATTATCTTAACAT